>NZ_VVIN01000073.1:0-13836 GCF_008711145.1 Arenibacter lacus | reverse complement strand
CAGTACTTTAGAAGATTCACCATCTTCCGTGGTTCCTCTAAAGGGGTACCCATTTTCATCCAGGGAAATGCTCCCATCTGCTTCCCTAGCATAGAATTGTCTGTAAAAAACCCCCAGTGGCTCTCCTTCAATAACATAGTTTGTTGCGAAGCTTCCACTCAGGGTTAGTCTGCCACCACCCGCAACATTGGTCACTTCATTTTTATTTTTAGAGAAGGTCGCGGTAATATCCCATATCAAATTTTCATTTTTTATAGGAGCTGCCCTAAGAAGAATTTCGATCCCTTTATTTTCAAGATTACCAACATTTTCAAATCTAGAACTAAATCCACTCGACGGAGCCAGGACTCTGGGAAGTAATAGATCCGTTACTTTTTGATGGTAGTAGGAGAACTCCAATCCTAATCTATTATTGAGGAGTCCGGCGTCGAAGCCCAATTCAATTTCGTCCTGTCTCTCAGGTTTTAAATTCTCATTTCCCTGTGCAGTGGACGGAACAAGGCTTACCGCCCCACTTATGGAAGAGGGGTTATAAACCGAGAATCTATCAAAGGCCCCCAATGCGGTAAGGTTACCTGCCTGTCCCCAGGATGCCCTTATTTTAAAAGAGTTAAAGGATTCGGAAAAGGTGTTTTTCCAATAATCCTCATCGGATACCACATAGGATCCACTGGCCTTAAAATATAGCTGATTCCGCTCATCCTTACCAAAAGTAGAAGCACCATCCATTCGAAGTGCACCATTAAGGTATACCTTATCTCTATATGAAAAAGATTGCTGTAAAAAGCCTCCCCAATACGAAATTTGGGATCTCGATTCTCCTTGCTCCACGATACTTCCTCCCGTGGCAGTCTGTACTACGGGCGGTAGTCCGGTTGCATTTATTCCAACACGGTCCCTTTCTTCATATTGCCAAGATCCCCCTAAGGTGGTGATGGAATTCAAATCATCGGTAATAGCTGTTCTATACGATAGGTTTAGATCGCTGTTGTATTGAAAACTATTTAAATCCGATCTTCTTGAAAAACCATCAGGTACGGTAGAGGTATTATTGATCGGGATAAAAGCAAAGGCAGATTGATTGTAAAAGTCCATCCCAAGGGTATATTTAGCCGTCAGGTGTTCATTGAATTTTCCATCCAAGGTAATACTAGTAATAAAGCGGTTGGTTTTTTGATTAAAATTAAAACGATCCACCGCTTCCAGGGGGTTGGTTCTCGCTACTAGGGGAGAAGTAACCGGATATACCCCTGAAGCATCTGGTCTAGGGTCTATGGAGTTGTCACTAAACAAGAAACCTGTTAATGCACCATAGGCCGAGTTGATTCCCCCATTGGGTACATCGTCACTAACGCTTCTAATATAATTGAAACCGCCTGTAATATCTAGCCAGTTAAAAGCT
This sequence comes from Arenibacter lacus, assembly GCF_008711145.1. Lineage (NCBI taxonomy): Bacteria > Pseudomonadati > Bacteroidota > Flavobacteriia > Flavobacteriales > Flavobacteriaceae > Arenibacter > Arenibacter lacus. Next base: position 12,434 of record NZ_VVIN01000073.1, on the reverse strand, counting down.
TCTTGGGTAATATTGGCCTTAATTCCGTAGCGTTTAAAATTGGTACTTTTCACAATTCCTTCGTTATCCAAATGGGAGGCCGATAGGAAGTATGATGTTTTTTCATTTCCTCCATTAACGGAGAAATAATTTTCCAGACCAAAACCGCTGTCAAATATAAAATCTTGTAAATTATATCGTTCTACGGGTACGGTTGTTAGATTGTTTCTATCCGTAGAAACTTCCCATGCAAGGGGAACGGTATTGTAATCCATGTTCTTGCGGAGTTCGTTAAGCCTTGTATTGGTCATAAAAGTAAACTTCGCTTTACCAGTCTTTCCTTTTTTGGTGAAAATTTGAACTACTCCATTACTTGCTCTCGATCCATATATGGCTGCTGCGGCAGCACCCTTGATAATTTCAATTTTATCTATGTCGTTCGGGTTGAGATCTGCCAATCTATTCTGGGAATTTCCTCCCAAATCTATAAGTTCATTGCTAGAGTTACTAATGATGATTCCATCGACAATGTATAGTGGGTCAGAGCTACCGGAAATAGTACTTGGCCCTCTGAGTCGAATACTAATTCCGCCTGCAGGATCACCTGAATTTTGTTGAACCAGGGCTCCGGAAACTTTTCCAGCAATGGCCTGATCAACTTGGGTTGCGGCATTGTTGGTTAGATCTTCGGATTTTACCGAAGAAATCGCATTTCCCAACGACCGTTTATTGGCTCCTGTCCCAGTACCGGTTACCACTACTTCATCCAAACTTAAAAGATCTTCCGTTAGTCTAATATCTAGATTAATTTGATCGGATGTGGGACGAATGGTAATTTTTTGGGTAGTAAACCCGAGGTAACTGGCGACTAGGGTATAGTCTTTGTTTTCCAATTCAGCGGTTAAACTATAATCGCCATTAAAGTCCGTAACGGCCCCATATGAGGTGTTTTCAATATAGACCGAAACCCCAGCTATGGGTATTCCAGGACCATTTTCAATGATATTCCCATTAATTGTAACGGGACTTAGTTGGGCAAATACATTTGTGCACCCAACCACCAATAGGCAAAAGAATATTTGGTCTAACCATTTTATCCTTTTTTTTGGGAATTGTTTTCTCATAATCTATGCTGGTTTAAATTAAGTTAGTTATCGTTTAAAAAAATCTGAGAAATTCGTTGAGTTATTAATAAATGAGGTTTAGAATTTAATTTTATGATTGGGTTTCCTTAAAAATCCACTTTTAATCTATTTATTTTAAAAAAAAATATTTCTTTAGGTTTGTTCTTGAATATTCTTAAAGTTTACTATTCATGCAATCCACCTTAGATTTATTGGAATGAAGGGGAGAATTTCTTCACGGGATAATAAACTAAGAATAAGTCCTTCTTTAAAGCTCGGTTTAAACTAAATTGAAATGAACTTCTTGTATTTCAATGAACTATAGTGGTCTATCTGAGTCAAATACAATATAAAGATGCTTTTTTTTTGGATTAAGATCATTAAAATCAGAAAAAAAATACATGTGTTTAATTTTTTGTTATTAAGCGAAGATTTATGTCTGTAATCGAATATCGATATCACCATTGTTTTATTTTAAATAGTTTTTATTCTTTTATCAATGTCAAGATATAGCATAATTGTTGGAATTTAATTAGTAGTATATAGTATTAAAGGAGGCTTATCCCAACAGTTCTATATTTATCTAAGGCAGCAGAACTAGGGTCTAGTTCAGTCACCAACGTATCAAGCGAATTTAAGTCACAAATAGTATAGCGATTAGAGGTATTTAGCTTTTCTGAAATAGTTAGAGAAACAGTTTTTTTTGAGGCCTTTATCATGGCTTTCTTCATTTGGGCAATTTCCCAGTCTACTTCTGTAATACCTTTATCAATATCAATATATCCAGTTCCAAGAAAACAAATATCTGCCGTAATTTCTGATAAAATATTTATGGCGCTTCCTCCAGTTGCCAATTGCGAACCTCTCGATAGTTTTCCTCCTATGAGATAAACTTCATATCGACTTGATGAACTATTTAGTAATTCAATTGCCATCGGTAAACTAGGTGTGAAAAATGTCAGATTCATTTTTTTTGGAAGTAGTTTGGCCAGTTCAAGATTAGTAGATCCACCGCTGATTAATACTACATCTCCATGATTTAAAAGGGAAATCCCCTTTTCCGCAATAAGGTATTTGTTTTCATACTTATAGATTTCACGTGTGCGGTCTGAATGTAAATTAAATCCATTTGAAACTGCCCCTCCGTGTACTTTTTTTAGTTGTTTTAATTTATCAAGTTCCTTAACATCTCTACGGACTGTATCCATAGAAACACTGAGTATACCTGCCAAATCGTTTAAAAGTACCCTGTTGTGAATATGTACTTGGTGAAGGATAATTTGATGTCTTTTATTCTTTTCCAAACAATCAGTTTAAGTTAAATTATGAGTTAGTTATCCGTACTATAGCTATGAGTATTGTAGAATTAATAGTGCTTTATTTAAAGCGACTTATTCATTTCTAGTGGTGAAAATAGTACTAAAGATCATAAATATGCAAGAAATCAGCGATAAAATATTGCAAAAACCGAGGTTTTTGCCGTTTTACATCGTATTTTGACGACTTTTGCAGTTTTTTATTGCATAGGTGAGGTTTATATTATAGGTTTGATTACTAATCAATTTTAACAGAAAGTTATGAAAGTAAATCGATCTATGCTACCAGCATTGTTGTTAGTCTTTTTCTCTCAGGTGCTGTTTGCTCAAACAGCTTTAGTTTCGGGTACAGTTAAGGATGAGAGTGGGATCCCACTTCCTGGTGCAAGTATTGTGGTAAAAGGCACAACTGAAGGTGTTGTTGCCGATTTTGACGGAAAATTTAGCTTAGAAGTTGGCAAGGGATCTGTCTTGGTAATATCTTATTTAGGATATGCTCCCCAAGAGATTACGGTAGATGATAGGGTGAGTTTAGAAATCACTATGATTCCAGATGCTTCTACTCTTGATGAAGTTGTTGTAACTGCTTTAGGTATTAGAAGGGAATCCAAAGCTTTAGGGTATTCCTTGACCCAAGTGGATGGAGATGAGCTAGCTCAAGTAAAAACTACCAGTGCTGTGAACTCGTTGCAAGGTAGAGTTGCTGGTGTAAACATTTCTACGAGTAGTACTGGTGCCTCAGGTTCAAGTAGAGTAATTATTCGTGGTGCAAGTTCATTAACTGGAAATAATCAACCCCTTTATGTTGTAGATGGAATTCCTATAATCAATAATACAAATGGATCCGTTGTTGGTCCAACTAATGATGGCACAGGGGATGGTGGGGACGATATTTCTTCAATTAACCCTGATGACATAGAAACGATATCAGTGTTAAAGGGAAGTTCTGCTGCTGCCTTGTATGGATCATTGGCATCTAATGGAGTTATTATGATTACTACAAAATCTGGTAAAGGTAAAAAGAGTTTTGGTGTTGAGTATTCCAGTTCTTTTTCTTTTGAAGAAGTAAATATGGGGCTATTAAATCTTCAAACTGCCTATGGTCAAGGTAATCAGGGTTTAAGGCCGGGATATGAGTACGACGTAAATAATAATCCAGTGGAAATTTCAGATCCAGCTTTGGCTATTGATAATTCCTTTACATACTCATTACATTCATGGGGGGCGAAATATGATGGGAGTCAAGTGTATAATTGGGATGGTGTAAAAAGGCCTTACTCATATCTAGGCAGTAATTTAGATAAGTTTTATAACACTGGAAAAACAGCTGTTAATACTGTTGCTTTATCCAATGCTGGGGATGATTATAATTACAGATTTTCGTTTTCTAATTTAGATAATAAAGATATTTTTCCAGGATCAACTTTGGACAGAAAGTCGTTATCATTAAATGCTTCATCAAAAATAAATTCTAAGTTAACCTCTACCATCAATGCAAAATATGTAATCGAAAAAGTACATAACCGTATTAACCTTGGTGACACTCCTGGGAATGCAAATACCGTCGCCTATACACTTCCTGGTAATTTGGATATTTATAATTTGAAGCCAGGTGCGAATGACCAAGGAACGGAGCTATTATTTCAGCCTAGTCAATTTATATCTAATCCATATTGGGTAGTGAATAACTTTAATAATGATGATAAGAAGAATAGATTTACTGGATCAACAACATTAAGATATGATGTTGTTGATTGGCTTTATATAAATGGTAGAGCTGGGTTAGATACCTATGATTTGGCTAGGCAAAAAGTGACTCCTCATGGGACGGCTTACCGTCCAGCAGGTGAGTTATTGCAAAGTAAATCTAAATTCACTTCTGTTGATGCAGATTTAATGTTGGGTGTAGAGTTGCCAATCACGAATAAAATATCAACTAACTCTATAATTGGAATAAATTCTAGAACAACAATGTTTGAATCTTTGAGTGCATTGGGTAGAGGTTTTATAGTTATAGGATTGGAAGATATAAACAATACTACACTTCCAGAACCAACCAATGATTATTTTAAGACCAAAACAAGTTCAGTTTACGGTTCTTTTGAAGTTGATTATGATGATTTATTATTCTTAACGTTTACGGGAAGAAATGACTGGTTTTCAACTCTTTCTTTTCCTGGTAAAACCACCCCTAATAATGATTTCTACTGGTCTTTAAGTGGTAGTTATTTGTTAAGCGAAGCATTGGATTTGCCACAGGTTGTTAACTATGCAAAAGTTAGGGCCAGTTACGCCCAAGTTGCAGGTGGTGCTCAAGATGCCTATGCTCTAAATTTAGATTATGAAATTTCTGGTTCCTTCCAAGGGCAATCCTTTGGCCAGCTAAATGGCAATTCAATTCCTAACCCCAATTTGGTTCCTTTTCAAAAGTCCGAATACGAATTTGGTCTTGAAGGAAGGTTTTTTGAAAACCGTTTAATATTGGATGTGGCTTATTACGCTAACCAAACCAATAACGACATAGTTAGAGCTGCGGCTTCGCAATCTTCTGGGTTTACCTCTGCAATTTTAAATATCGGTGAGTTGGAAAATAAGGGAGTTGAGTTATTGATCGGGGGAACACCTTTAAGAAATGATAATTTCTCTTGGTACTCTTCCTTTAATTTTGGGTTTAATGATAGCAAAATTATAGCTACAGATGAAGAAAATACCCCGATCAATGTTGATGGCAGCCAAACGAGATCTAGAACTGCCATAATTTCACATATTGTAGGAGAGCGGTATGGGGTAATTTATGGTTCATCCTATAAAAGAGATGAAGCTGGTAATATTTTTTATGATAATAGTGGTACTATACCAAGACCTGTACAAGGAGAAAATAAAATTTTGGGAGAAGGTGTAGCTCCATATACCTTAGGTTTCTCAAACACTTTTAAATATAAAAATGTGTCCCTTGGGTTTTTAATTGATGCAAAATATGGGGGAAGTGTACATTCCGGGACAAACAGGGAATTAGTCTTAAGAGGACTTGATAAAAAAACACTTGAAGGTCGTGAAAATGGCTTAGTTGTCTCTGGGATAGATGATGCTACTGGACAGCCTTTTTCCACAACGGTAGCCCCTAAAGATTTAAGGACCTATTATGGTCGTGTAGGTGAAGAGAGTGCTGGTATTTCTGAGGAATTTGTATATAGCACTGACTTTATCAAGTTTAGAGAGTTGTCATTATCTTATAATTTACCAAAAAATGTTTTGGAAAAATCTTTTATGAACGACTTAAGATTTTCGTTAATAGGTAGAAATCTTTTCTTTATCTCAAAAGATATTAACAACGTTGATCCAGAAGCGGCTTTAAATAATCTTAACTCCCAAGGCATTGAGAGGTTTGGTGTGCCGGCAACCAGAAGCTATGGTTTTTCTGTTAATGTTAAATTCTAAAATTGAATTAAAATGAAAATAAAAAAAATACTTACTGTACTAGCAATAGTTGTAATGGTTGGTTCTTGCGACAAGGGCTATGAAGAGCTAAATGTTAACCCTACAAAACCCACACAACTGGATCCTTCAACGAAACTTACTTTTATTCAGCTATATACTGGTGGAAGTAGTTATGTAGCTTATTTGTTTTGGAATGTTATTCATTTAATGCAGAATATTCAACATCTTAACAATACCTCCTATGTGTCATTTTTATACAAGGAAGGAAACACTCATCAGTTTTTCGAAGAGCAATTTTCTAATACTGTTAAGAATATTGTTGATTTAGAAGCGCAATTAGAAGCAAGTGAAGCGCCTACTGCTGCTACAGATTTGGCTATAGCAAGGATCCAAAAGGTGTTGATTTTTAGTAGATTAACGGATATTTATGGGGATATCCCATATAGCGAAGCAGGTAAGGGTTCTTTAGAGGGAATACGTTTTCCCAAATATGATAAGCAAAGTGATATTTATGCCGACATGCTAGCCACTTTAGAAAATTCTGCGGTAACTTTAGATGCCGGAGGCGCTAGTTCTTATGGATCTGCAGATTTGTTATATGGTGGTGATGTTCAAAAATGGAAGAAATTTGCAAATTCCTTAATGCTCCGTTTAGCTATGAGGATGGTAAAAGTAGATAATGCCGCAGCGCAAGCGTGGGCTGCTAAAGCAATTAGTGGTGGGGTTATGACAAGTAACGATGATATTGCTTATACAAAATATGAGAACTCTGCAAATGACGGTGGACCTAATGTAAACCCCCTAACAAAATGTTTTACCTCAAGAGCTCCAACACAAGTGAAAATTTCTAAAACTTTAATGGACTTCATGAAAGATAGAAATGATCCACGAGTTTCTGTTTTATTTTCTACTGTAGATGGTGACACAGATCCTGCATTACAATTTGGACAAGATATTAACAATCCGGAAAGAGGTGTTGCAAACTCAAAGCCTAATATTAATATTTTTGGAGGTTCGGGTGTAGTAATTTATGATGCACCTTTTTTCTTCCAAACTTATGCCGAAGTTGAGTTTATGTTAGCTGAAGCCGCGGAACGTTGGAATTTGGCAGATGGTGATGTGGAAGGGCATTATAATGCAGGTGTAACTGCGGCCATGGAATACTTATCCTTATACGGACACGGTGTTAATATAACACCAACTGAAATTAGTGATTACTTAGCAGCTAATCCTTTTGATTCTACTGAAGCTTTAAAAATGATAAATGAACAATATTGGGTGGCCACTTTTGGAAACGGATTAGAAACATTTTCGAATTGGAAGCGCTCGGGATACCCTGAATTAGTTCCTGCCGAAGTAGCGACAACACTTACAGGTGGTAAAATACCGAGAAGATTGCCTTATCCTGGTTCCGAAAAACTAAATAATCCTAAAAATGTTGAAGCAGCAATAGCGGAGCAGGGAGGTGATGGTTTGCTTACCAGAATGTGGTGGGATAAAGAGTAAGAAAGTTAAGAAGCTGAAGTTTCCACTATCCATTATCCATTATTAATGAATAATATTTATGCCACTTGTCTACAGATTAAATGTTGATCAGTGGCATAAATATATTTGATTTACCCAAAATTAAATAACTGTTATAAAGAATTGGGTGGAAAATAATGCCTCGATGGAAATCCTGGATTCCTTTGAAAATCTAAAATACTAAAAAGACCTATTCAATTCTGTGAAACTGAATTAGGTCATATTTAGAAACAATAAAAAGATAAAAGTTTGAACCCCATATTTATACTTTGTGTCTTAGTAATTTATTTTGGAATGCTAATGACAATTTCCTACTTCACCTCTAAGAAAAGAAGTGATGAAACCTATTTTACAGGAGACCGACAATCTCCCTGGTTTTTGGTGGCATTCGGTATGGTCGGTGCAGGCCTTTCGGGAGTTACTTTCGTTTCGTTGCCGGGAATGGTAGGGAACAACAGTTTCTACTTTTACCAATTTATACTTGGCAATGTAGTTGGTTATTTTTTCATTACATTCGTGTTGATACCGCTTTACTACAGGTTAAGATTGGTATCTATTTATTCCTATCTAGAAGAAAGGTATGGAAATAAGACCTATAAGACAGGGTCCTTGTTTTTTTTGCTATCTCAATCATTTGGTGCAGCCTTGCGATTATTGTTAGCGGCAAAAATTCTTCAATTTGCTTTTTTTGACAAGTTCAATATTCCGTTTTTTTTATCGGTTATCATTATTTTGATTTTAGTTTGGCTCTATACCAACAAATCAGGAATAAAAACCATTGTGTGGACCGATACCATGCAAACCACTTTTTTAATATTAGGAGCTGTTATAACTATTTACACCATAATAACAACTTTAAATTTATCTTTTGGGGAATCTGTTCAACAAGTGATTCATCATAAGTATTTTGAAGTTTTTAATTGGGATAACAAATCGAGTAATAATTTTTACAAACAGTTTATTGCAGGAATTCTTGTTGCTATTGGCATGATAGGCCTAGATCAAAATATGATGCAAAAAACACTGACATGTAAAAATAAATGGGATGCTCAAAAAAACACATTGACCTATAGTTTAATATTAGCTATAACCCAATTCTTGTTTATGGGGCTAGGGGTGTTGTTGTACATTTATGCCGAAAATAAGGGAATATCCCTAGCAATAGGTGACAATGGCCAACTCTTGGATACTGATACGTTGTTTCCTGATTTGGCTTTGAACCATCTTGGATTATTTTCCGGAATGTTCTTTTTACTTGGAATAATTGCGGCTTCTTTTTCAAGTGTAGATTCGGCCTTAACTGCTCTTACTACCTCCTTTACTTATGATTTTCTAGACATATCCCATAAATCCCATACGGAGAAGAAGAAGCTTAAAAATTGGGTGTTGGTTGGCTTCTCCGGTGTAATATTTATAATTATTATGTTGTTCTCAAATAGTAGGGGGGATGTCATTTCTCTAATCTTCAATGTGGCGGGGTATACCTATGGTCCTCTCCTTGGTCTCTATTTATTTGGGATGTTTACAACAATCAGTATTAAGGATAAATTTGTGCCACTAATTTGCATAATAGCTCCAATTGCCACTTATCTTCTGAGTGCCTATTTTGAAAGGAATTGGGATTTCGATTTTGGTTTTATAAGTATAGCGGTGAATGCCAGCTTAACGGTAGTGGGGCTTGTATTGATCAAGAATAAAAATAAATGATAAAATGTTATATATAATGATCGTTTTTATAAAAGGCTAATGAATAAATTTAACTAGCCCCATAGTTATGCAATAACTAAAAATGTTGTGCAATTTTTTGATCTAAAATAGATAAGGTAAAGGCAAAGGAAATAGGTGGTGCCAATTTAATCAGAGTAAATCCAAAAATCTTGGATAACTCAAAATCGAAACTGAATTATAGCACCCTAAGTATTTTGGGTTAAGCACTTTGGATATAAATATATCATTAGCAATTAAAACTATTTGAAATGAATAATCCTATAATCTTGAGAAGTGGTTTTTATACAGTTTTTGTTTGTGCTATTTTTTCATTGCTATCCTGTGGACAGGCTGTCAAAAAAGTAGAAAAGGTTACGAGTACGGAGAAAGAACTTATTGTTGTTGGAGCAAATCAAACGGATAAGTTTTTACCTAATCTAAAGGATAAGAATATTGGAATAGTTGCTAATAATACCTCCGTAATTTTTAAGGATAATAAGGGAGGTGACCCTTATATTCATCTTGTGGATTCATTATTGGCTCTTGATATAAATATTGCTAAAGTTTTCGCTCCGGAACATGGTTTTCGAGGTAAAGCGGATGCGGGAGAGGTAATAGTGGATTCTAGAGATGCTAAAACAAATTTACCTGTTGTTTCACTTTACGGAAACAATGTAAAACCATCTGCTGAACAATTAGGAGGTATAGATGTTGTGGTATTTGATATTCAGGATGTAGGGGTACGATTCTATACATATTTGTCTACAATGCATTATGTGATGGAAGCATGTGCAGAAAATGGGATCCCTGTCATTGTTTTGGACAGGCCCAATCCAAATGGACATTATATTGACGGTCCAATTGTGGAGAAAGGTTATGAAAGTTTTGTAGGACTACATCCTGTCCCCATTGTTTATGGAATGACAATTGGAGAATATGCAAAAATGGTAAATGGGGAAAATTGGCTTAATAATGGAGTTCAATGTGATCTAACAGTTATTCCTCTAGAAAATTACACTCATAAATCATCTTATAGTCTTCCATTGAGGCCTTCACCCAATCTACCAAATAATAAGTCGATTAATCTTTATGCAAGTCTTTGTTTATTCGAAGGTACAAATGTAAGTTGTGGAAGAGGAACCGAAATGCAGTTTCAGATATTTGGCTCCCCAGATCTTCCTAGAGATGCTTATGATTTTACATTTATTCCGAAACCGAACTTTGGTGCGAAAAAACCAAAATATTTAAATGTAGAATGTTATGGATTGAATTTAACAAATACCGAGAATTTGGATAGATTGAATTTTACATGGCTAATTAAAGCATATAATAGTACTAACCAAAAAGATAAATTTTTCAGCAATAATAAGCACTTTGATAGATTGGCAGGAACACCAAAATTAAAGGAGCAAATAATGCAAGGAAAATCTTTTGAAGAAATTAGAACTACTTGGAATAAAGATCTAGAAGAATTTAAACAAATCAGGGATAAGTATTTAATTTATTAATAAGAAAAAAAGCTGTTAAGGCTGCTTATAACAACCAGAATTAATGATTATGAACGCATTTAAAGAATTAGCATTCGCCAAAACTTTATTCACCTTTGCTATTGTATGTATTATGCTCACATTATCGTCCAATTATGCGACTGCTGCTGATATACCAAAACCTAACCTTCCTAACAACGATCAATCTGTTACAGTTGGGGCTGACAGACTTTTCACCGAATTCTCACACCTCATAAACGGCAAAAAAATAGCCTTGGTTTCAAATCACACAGGTCGGTTATCAAATGGTACTCACTTGGCAGATGCCCTTTATAATTATCCAGATGCCGAACTAGTTGTTCTTTTTGGTATGCACTTTAATATAAGAACTAATGATTATTCTTTACCTCAGGATAAAGAGGATGATATTGATAAGGAAACAGGTCTACCTAAATATTCTCTTTATGGGACCATTCATAAACCAACAAGAGAAATGTTGAAGGACACTGAAGTAATTGTATTCGATATACAAGAAGTTGGAGCCCGCTTTTATGAGCATATAAATATTCTTGGTTTTGTTATGGAAGCTGCTTCGGAAAACAATATCGAAGTTATAGTTTTAGATAGACCAAATCCAATTACAGGGGAAAAAGTGGATGGATATATAACAGATGATGAATTTTTATATGGTTTTGGTGCTTTTGGTAAAGTCCCTGTAATACATGGGATGACGATGGGCGAACTAGCTAGATTATACAATGGGGAGCGAATGTTAAGGGGAGGTAAGCGGGCCAAGCTTAATGTTATTAAAATGAAGGGTTGGAAGCGTTCCATGTGGTTAGATCAGACTGGACTTAAGTGGGTGAAACCATCCCCAAACCTTCCTAATTTGGAATCGACAATAACGTATACTGGGACATGTCTTTTTGAAGGATTAAATATCTCGGCCGGTAGGGGTACAGAAATGCCCTTTCAAAATGTTGGAGCGCCATGGATTAATCATACTAAAGTTGTAACACTACTAAATAACCTCCATTTAAAGGGAGTTCAATTTGAAGCTGTAAGGTTTGAACCAGAAAAAAAAATCTTTCATAGTAGAAACCCTTATCTCGCAGGTGAAGTCTGTAATGGTATAAAAATTAACATAGTAAATCGGGATATTTTTGAAACATTTAAAACGGGTATAGCCATGGTATGGGCTATTCATGAAATCCATCCAGATAAGTTGGAATGGGATGGAAGTACCATGAATAGGCTTTTAGGCACAAGAAGGTTAGAAAATATGATTCGCGATGGAGCCTCTTTGGCCGATATATTTGCATCATGGGAAGAAGAGCTCCATGAGTTCAAAAAAATTAGGCAGACTTATTTGCTTTATTAATATGGAGGAATAGATTGTAATTTTTGTAAATGTTATTTTTTTATGAGTGTGAACGATATCTAGGGAACAGTGTAGTTAATAAGTTTTGAATAAGGATTAATGATAAAACTAAATATGAAATAGGTATAGTTTAATAGGGCCTTTCCGCTTTTGTGTTTACGAAGTGTTCTTATGGATGTTTATTTACATTTTTAGCATTAGTATATGCATAGTATTAGCCTATTTTCTCTATAATTATTTTGAGAGTGATATATTTTTACATTGAGATGGTTTTACTATAAATCTCAAGATTAGAAAGAATTTAAAGTAAACCTCTACTTTATGGGATCATAGAATTACTTTTGCACATCAGTAATTATTAAAATACACTCGTTATCCGCAGTAAATCTAGATTCTATATTTAAAAGGTGATTATATAGTAAGTGCATAATAAAGACACTATCATTTTAAATGAAATTTTAAAAACTACAATTATATT
>NZ_VVIN01000072.1:0-14197 GCF_008711145.1 Arenibacter lacus | reverse complement strand
GGCCTTTTTCATTTCCTCCCTAGTGCATAGGGTTTCATACAATTTTTCTCCATGTCTGGTACCAATAACCTTTATTTCATTGTTCGCCTTAAATAATTCTTTAATAGCCTGAGCTAAATCACCTATGGTACTGGCAGGCGCCTTGTTAACAAATAGATCCCCTTGGTTTCCATTGAGAAACGCGAATATTACCAAATCCACGGCATCTTCCAGAGACATTAAAAAACGGGTCATCTTGGGATCGGTAACGGTCAGCGGGGTACCTTCCTTAATCTGCTTTACAAAGAGAGGAATAACAGATCCCCTGGAGGCCATTACGTTCCCGTATCGGGTGAGGCAGACAATAGTACTATCATTGGGAATGTTCCTAGAGGCGGCTATGGCCACCTTTTCCATTAAGGCCTTACTGATCCCCATGGCGTTTATGGGGTAGGCGGCCTTATCGGTACTAAGACATATAATTCGTTTAACCCCGTTGGCCACGGCGGCGTCTATGGTATTTTGAGTGCCAAAAACGTTGGTCTTGGCAGCTTCCAATGGAAAAAATTCACAAGAGGGGACCTGTTTCAGGGCTGCAGCGTGAAAGACATAATCTACCCCCTGCATGGCTTTAGCAATACTATTGTAGTCCCGCACGTCTCCAATATAGAATTTTACCTTTTCATTTTTTAGCTGTGTCCGCATGTCGTCCTGTTTTTTTTCATCCCGACTAAAAATGCGGATCTCCTTAATATTGGTTTCCAGAAAGCGATTCAGTACCGCATTCCCAAAAGAACCTGTACCTCCGGTGATAAGTAGCGTTTTATCTTTGAACATAGGATCAATTTTTATCGATTAACTCTGAAAAAGTTCTTTGTTAAGTTTGGTAATGTTTTTATGACATTTTATTATTTCCGTGATTGATAAATTATTGAAAAAGGTTGACAATTCCTTTGTAGTTATACCTGTAGTCCATCCCATATCAAGTTCCAAAACTCTCTTGCCTACATAGGTGTTATCGGCACATACTATGGGTATATTAAAATAACCAGATTCATAAAATTTGTTTGGCATGGCTACTTTTTCGTTGTCCAATCTATTGTCATACACTACAAAGTTGATATTGTTCTCTGAATATATTTTTTGCAAATCATCCGGATTTTTAAAAGCTCCATGATAGTGAATGTTCTGATGCAGCATTGCGTTTTTTTTGATGATCTGTACGATGTAAAAACTTCCATCTCCATAAAAATTTAATACAGCATCTTTTTTCTGGCCTACAACCTTTATTAGATTTTCAATTATATCGGTATAACGGAAGGCCCCAATATAAGCTATCCTTAGCGTATCGGACTTGATGTTTTCTATAGGCTGAACTTTTCCATAAGTTTTAAACTTATTTTCTTTGATTACTATTTGATTTTCGTTTTTATACCTTTTGTAATATATATCGTAAAATCCTTTTGAAGTAAAAATCACCCTATTGGATCTTGAAACTAAAAAAGCATCAATGTTTTTAAGAAATACCCGTTTTAATTTCGGTTTATATAACCACATAATGTCACTGATTTCATATTCTATTTTAGAATTGAATAGTAAAAAGCTAATAATTCTTAGGTCCAATCCAAAAACATATAAGTGTTTTTTTTTGAAGCCGTGATTCCTATGGATAATGGATAATAATCTAGCATATCCCCTAACTCGACTTAAATAATTATTGTCGGAAAAGGTGCCAACTAATTCTACATCAACGTTTGGGTAATCCTCGAGTACGCCATAATTGTTTACAGCGTGAATTGTTCTTTTAAATCCATATACCTGGATATTTTCAAATTGAAATGATTTCTCAATTATTCTTTTCACAATTCTTGGTTGTTCCAAGGACTGGGCCAGAATAATTAATAGATTGGGTTTTGACATATATTAATTATTAATTTCTATTTAAATACACCAGAGAAATCCAATATAATCTTTTCGGAAACCCTTATTAATGTTTTAAATTCTTTGTGGGCTACCAAAAAAACTACTATATCTGCCTTTGCATATGCTACTTCATAGTCGGTTAGTTTAAAGACATTGTGTTCTTTTATATTGGGTTCTACTATATAGTACTCCTCGTTATCTGCGTTATGTAAAACTCTTTGCGCAACATATTTTGCAGGTGACTCCCTCAGATCATCAATATTAGGCTTAAAGGCCAGTCCCATTAAGGCGATTTTGGGTTTTCGGGCATTTTGAAGCTCAAATTGCAACTTTACTTGCTGTACTTTCTCAGCACACCAAAAGGATTTATAGTTATTAACTTGTCTCGCAGTGCTGATTATTTTCGATTCCATAGGATAATCGGAAACCAAGAAATACGGGTCTACTGCAATGCAATGCCCACCAACTCCTGATCCTGGCTGCAAAATATTAACTCTAGGATGTTTGTTTGCCAAGGAAATTAGTTCCCATACGTTGATGTTTGCCTTATCACAAATTAAGGATAGTTCGTTGGCAAAAGCTATCTGTACATCCCGGGAAGAATTTTCCACCAATTTACACATCTCGGCTGTTTTGGCATTGGTGGCATGAAGTTCACCTTTTACGTATTTTGCATAAAAGGATAGTGCTCTTTTTGTAGACTCTTCATCTATGCCCCCAATTACACGATCGTTATTCACTAGTTCGTGCATAACATTTCCGGGCAGGACTCTTTCGGGGCAATAGGCTATGGCAATTTTATTTTTTAATTCAGGCCGCTCCTGATAGATTAAATCCTTCATCTTACCAGTAGTTCCTACGGGCGAAGTGGATTCTATAATATATAAATCCCCTTCCTTAAGCATTGGGATTATAGCTTTGGTTGCCGCTATAACAAAAGAAATATCAGGTTCATTTTTATCCTTAAATGGGGTTGGGACCACAATAAGATAGGTGTTCCCCGAAATGGGAGTAGTACCAGCTTTTAACAATCCGCTGCTTACCGCGTTGGATACCGCCTCACCTAATGCAGGTTCTACGATATGAATCTCTCCACGGTTGATGGTGTCTACCACTTTTTCGTTTATATCTACTCCAAATACTTGTGTACCCCCTTCCGCAATCAATGCAGCGGTAGGCAAGCCGATATAACCGAGGCCTAAGATAACTACTTCTGTGTTTTTCATTATTTTTCTATGTTTAGCATAAATGACACAATTCGTTTACTTGCTTTTCCATCTCCATAGGGATTATGAAGTTGGCTCATTTTTAAGTAACGTTTCTTATTATTTAGTAGGTCAAGGGTTTCATGGACTATTTTTTCCTTGTCTGTCCCTACTAAAATGACAGTCCCGGCGTCTACTGCCTCGGGTCTTTCGGTTGTATCCCGCATAACCAAAACAGGCTTTCCCAAACTTGGCGCTTCCTCTTGAACCCCTCCACTATCGGTAATAACCAGTTCACATTTGTTCATGAGCCAAACAAAGGCTGGGTAGGCAAGGGGAGCAATAAGCTTTACATTATCCAAATTGCCTAAAATCTCATAAACTGGTTTTTGCACTTTTGGGTTTAGGTGTACGGGATAAATTATTTGTAGGTTTGGAACCGAGGCAGCTATCTCTTTAAGGGCGTTACAAATATTTATGAATCCTTCCCCATGGTTTTCTCTTCTGTGCCCAGTAACCAGTATGATTTTTTTAGTAAAATCTATATTTCTTTTTAATTCCTCTATTTCATTATCGTTTATGACATCTACTTTGGAGACACTATGCTGTAAGGCATCAATTACAGTATTGCCTGTAATTAATATATGTTCCTTTTGGATACCTTCATTACAGAGATTGTCATAGGAAGTCTGAGTCGGTGAAAAATGATAATCGGCAACCCGACCCGTTATGGTTCGATTAATTTCTTCAGGAAAAGGGGACTTCTTGTTAAAGGTACGCAAACCTGCTTCCACATGACAAACTTTAGCACCGGAATAAAAGGAGGCGATACTTGCGCCCATTGTAGTGGTGGTATCGCCATGGACATATACAAAATCCGGATTGAAATCTTCAAGAACAGGTTGTAGTCCTGTAATAATAGCAGCTGTAAGACCATAAAGATTTTGGCCAGGTTTCATTAAATCTAAGTCGTAATCCGGTTTAATTTCAAAGAAATCTAGCACCTGGTCTAGCATTTCCCTATGTTGTGCGGTTACACAGACCCTAGTTTCAAAAAATTCATTATTCAAGAATTCTTTTACCAGAGGTGCCATTTTTATGGCCTCGGGGCGAGTTCCGAAAATTATGAGGTTTTTCTTTAATATGACTTTTTGCATGATTCATTATTTTAGAGGATGCTTAGAAAGCTGTATCCATTTTGTTGGTTGTTATTTATATGGTATGTTGTGTATTCAACTGTATTTTTTACTTGTATACATTTTTGTTTTTTATATTAAAGGTAAGTGCGATTGGAACAAACAAAAGGGTTGATGTGTAAAAGCCAGCTGTGAAAAAATGCTGCACAAATCCTTGGATCATAATAAGAATTATGAATAAATTCGAGTTATCCATTTTTGATTGTAAAAAACCAAGTGAAAAACCCTTAGTAATTACAGATAAAATAAGGAAGCATCCTACGATGCCGGTGGACATCAATATTTCAATAATGAGATTGTGAGGATAAATACCCCCAATTTCAACTTTTCCACCAAAGATTGGATTTTCTATAAAATGAGCCAGTGCTTTTCTCCAGAGATAATCTCGGCCACTTCCCTGATCTTCTTTCGTGTTACTGATACGTTCAAAGATAGTACTTCCGCTTGCTTCTATCGCCCAATAAATAATTGGTATGGAAAGTGTTGATAGTCCCATAAACTTAACCTTTTGTTTTAATGGACTATAATAAAGAAATAAAGGAATTGTTAGTAAAAGAGCAATAACCGAACCTCTGGAAGAGCCCAGAAGAAACATGACAAATGAAAATACTATAGTTATTGTTAAATATACGAATTCATTTCGTTTAATATCTTTTGAGAATATTAATTTGGATAGACATAATACAATAGTTAAAGCTCCCGCATAAGACAATGCTAATGGACTCAACACACTTTCACCTGTTTCGTATGTAATTAAACTAATTCTACCTACCCCCGAGATTAATAAATCTCCATAAATATAGGTAGAAACTATTCCCATTAAAAAACCGGAAAAAATCATTCCGTTCAATATGGTGTTTTTGTATGTTTTTAGATCTAAGGATAAAAACGTGAAAAAAGGAATGATTACATAAGTTAGCCCAAAAAAGATGAATTCAAACCAATCTTTACTCAAGCTCTGTCCAATTGAAAGGTTTTGGGTATATAACACCTTTATTGTATAAAGTCCCCAGAAAACAACAAAGAAACCAATGTATATAGACAGTTTATGATTTAACAAATTCCTCCAATTTTTAAGAAGTATATAGAGCATAACTAAAATAAGAATAGCTCTAATAGGTATGGAATAGTACCTTGATAAGTGCGAAAGATTTAAAGCGAAAATTATTGCCAAACCCGCATAATATCCACTATATAAAAAGAATGACATAAAGAAGACAAGCTTTTTCATTTCCTATTCAGTTTTCTATGTAGATTTAATTCATATACCAACCCCATCAAGATAAGAAAAAGAATATTGGCCCACAGCGCACTTTTTGCCAAGGACAATGCCCCATTTAGACCATTGTATTCCTTTAATAACAGATAGGCAATTAGAAAAATGGAACCGTCCCTAATTATTCTGAATAACAGCATTAACCAATTTTTGTTTTCAGACATGTATGCTTGGGCATAAACATTACTCATACTTGTGAAAATAGTAGTGAAAACACAAATATTTAATACCTCCTTTAGTCCAGAAAAGTTATCCCCATAAGAAATTGCGATATAATCGGAAAGCAAATAAACAATGAGTGAAAGTAAAAAAGTAACACCAAAATTAAAGGCTAAAATTATTCGCAACATTCTAATTCGCGCTTTAATATTTTCCAAGTTTGCAGATAAATGGGACAGTATTACGTTTCTTAGTATACCGGGAATATAGAGTATAATGGCACTCCAATAAGTGGCAGCAGAGCTTAACCCCACCTCTCCATAAGTAGACATTTGCACCAACAATAATCCGGTTGCGTAAGTTAATATGGAATATAGCGCTTCTTGGAGTGCAACAGGCGTGGAAAAATTTAGAATTTCACGTAGGGACACCTTATTGGCTGACTCACTTTTTATAGGAGCAATAAATTTACGAATGTAGTATCTTAGAAATAGGTAGTGTATAAATTGAACCAAAACCAATCCTAGACAAGCTCCTAAGAGCCCATAAAAATAGGTTAAGGTTACTCCGAATATAAAATTACCTATTCCTATAAAAGTGTTGATTTTTGCCAGTTCTTTAAATTTGCCCAACCCGGCAAGGATTCCTACTTGAGTCCTTCCAACTGACCCTATTAGTATGCCAATGGATATAACCTGTAGAAAATGAGCTAATTTTGGCAGCTTAAGTAGTGAAGTAGCTATTTCTTCCGACAAAGCGAATAGGATGATGGTAGCCAAACCACTAAATATCAAAGTCAAAGTCTGACAGGATCTGATTAATTGTGATAAAATTTCTGGTTGAGTGGAATTGTATTCAGCAATATATTTTGTTGAAGTAAAATTAAGCCCAAAATTAGAGAAAATCAATATAGCGCCTATGGTACTAGATACTATACCATACTCCCCGTATAACTCCTTACCCAATATTCTGGCAATTATTATTGCGGTCAATAGTGAGAAACCCTTACCTACAGCATTACCGAATATAGCCCAAAATGAGTCATTTGCCAATTTACTATTCTTCAACCGACTTGTTAAACTAGATAAATAAGACATTGAAATAAGGTAGCTCAATTTTATTATTAGTTAAACGAATTAATATTTTAAGAATTAAATTACTGTGTCGTTTGCGGACTCATAGTACGAATGTCCTGTTTTTTTCACCATAACAAAATAAAACTCATAGGAATGCCAATTTCTTGGTTGAATAACAATATTTGTTTAAATGGAGCTTAGGAAAATTGATAATATTAAAACATATGGAAATCTGCTTAAATACTATTAACACTTTTCAATTGATCCTCTCCATATAAATTAGACTTTTAAGACTTATGTATTTATGAAAGGTAGGGCTAGATACATTTACCGTTCATTAAGAAAAGAGTAAAGTGATACTAATATTTAGTCTCAGATATCCAAATATTATAGGCCGAATTTTAGCACAAAATGTTGTAGTGGTAATATTAATGCTGGATAGCACGTATTAACATTAAACTGTCAAAGTCAAATGAAAATATAATGAAAAGACTATAGTTCGAGTAGGAACCTTAGATGTTTTGGGAATCCTGTTGACTTTAAGGTCGGTTTATATAAATGTTTATAATTTAGGAATTAGCAACGAGCACTTTGTACGCAGTAAAATAAAAACATATTATAAGTTAGACATTTGCTTTTATGGAATAATATGAAAGAATAGTTGTGGTATTTGCTGTATTAGGACAATGATAGCCTGCTTAATTCAATTTTAAAACTTAAAATTGGGTGTGTCTAATGGTGCTTTACAGCTTTTAAAGATTAAATTGAAGCCTGTGTGTAGGATTGTCATCTTTTCTGCCAAAGGACTGGGAATGCGAAGATCGACTACTTAAATTTAATATGCTTATTAGCAAACGAGATAAGCGATTTCAATATTTGTTGATGATTCAGGTACAGCTAATTGAAAATTATCTACATGCATATATGCAAATTAATTATCCTTTAATGTTATAGATGATTTAATTTCGTACACTCATGACTATAGGGCATGCGTTGAGGTTGACAGAGTTACACGTGGTATAGAGTTAACTTGGGCAGGATTCTATAGGTAAGTAAGGAGTACATGGCAGAATAGCTCTGGGAAAAGTGTCATGATTTCCTTGAAGATTGTCCAGAATTAATGCTGGGATCCGAAGTTCCTGGCTTGGAAAGGATATTCCATGAAAAATGTTTGGATACGGTAATTAGGATAAAGAGAGCTCTTTACCATCAATTATATATGGGAATGCAGATATGAAACCTCGTTTTACTAAATAAAGGTATTGCCCCAAAACTCTGGAATTACGGAGATAAAAAGTCTACTTAAAAGAATGAAACAATTAAAGCAAAAGCGGGCCGGATTGGACCGTGAAGCGAATAATTTAAGGCCTATTATTTTTGGTACGACCAGTTTATTACGGAAGTAAAGTCTAGGGTAGGACAGAATATGAATCCTAAGTATACCATACTCTGCATAAGAATATTGGAGAAATTTTTCTGCTTAGGCCGCAATAGGCAGTTTTAGTTAATTGTGAAATTTATTTCTTAATAACTTTATGGCTGTTAGTGGTTAATCTAGAGATGTATTCTATAGTTACGTGCAAAGGATCCCCGATGATAGGATGAATTTAAAAAAATGATATTGGTAATTTTGAGCCCATCCACACCCCAGGTTACTGCATAGGATTTATCGGAAATTTAGTGATTCAAACGGGAAAACGTAAACAACTATTTTGGTCATATAAAGCAAAACCTATTCTATTAATTATTAACAACTATGAGAAAAATGGAAGAGTTGATGTTTAGGTTGTAGGCAATTGTTCCTGAAAATTAGAAAAATGCACTATAAAAGTGAGCAATCTGTTGCATTTTGAACCATTCACGAAAAACAGACCTTGCTTCTAAGGAGAATTAATAAAATAGAACCGTCCCATTAAATATAATGAGACGGCCTTATTTTTATCCTTTTAAAATGACAATGAATTTTTATAAAACTGGCACTGTAAAGGCATTATTTTCCCAAGTGCAGTTTTCAAAACTTACATTTAGAGCTTTTTTCACTCCTTTAGGCGCGACCATTGATAGGTTTTTTGTGTCTTGGTTATATATCGCCGTAGTATTATTAGCAAAAGTACAATTTCTCATTATAGTGCCACTGTTTGGTCTTTCAGTTCTAAACAACTCTTGTTGTATATTGGTGAATGTACAGTTTTCAAAAATATTGTCTTTGGCTGCTCCGGGTCCTTTCCAATGCCAAGCGAATTCTATTCCTGATAAAAGGTTGTCAAAATGGATATTCTTGAAAAGGTTGTCGTGTCCGGCATCTTCAGCATCCGTATCAGGGCTAGGAGTCCAACCATCGTTCCAATCTGAGAATCTAACCCCAGTATCACCTGTAATTGTCATATCTTGAAACGTATTGTGATGGGCACCATTGGCAATTAGAATAAATGCATACTTAACATTGCCTCCATCTCCGGTAGCTCCAGTACCAGTAATGGTACCACCCGTTATTGTATTGAAAGCTACTTGGTCAAAAGAGAGCTCCAAGGGACAATTGATAAGTGTATTATTAATTAAATTATTATATTGTCCATGACCTTTTATTATTAATCCGTGAGCCTGGTGGTATTGTTTTGGTTGCCTATAAATTGTATTGTTGCTGATGGTATTATTATCGGCACCATTTCCTCCGCTGCCGGTCAACATTAAATAGTAATCAGTGCTATAATCGTTACTTGCTGTTTGATCACAGCCAAGCCAATTGTTGTCTATTAACTGATAATCTCCTTTGGTATTCGTAAATAATTGAACCCCATTTTTAATGAATGAATTAGTCATTTGGCTATAATCTCCGTTCATTATTACTCCGGTTCCACTATATCCAGTATAGTTTCCCATCTCCAAAATTATAACATTGTTCAATTTGTTATATTTTCCATAACTATTTATTCCGGCTTTCTTATCCTTAATCTGAAAATTATGTATCGTTACATAATCTCCTTTGACTTCAATACCAATACCAGAAACATTACCACCACTTCTTACACCAACTAAGGTAGGATAATCACTTGTAGAAAATGTGCTTTCATTATATTTGAATGTAGAGCCATTAACAGCGGTTATATCACCGGGTTGATTTTTATATCCAATAAACTGTAATTCATTGCCCGATGTACCTGATTGAGATATTGACAAATTTAAGGCTCCATAATTTCCTGCTTTAACATATACAATATCACCGGCCTTAGCAGTTTTAAAAGCATGTGTTATGTCCCATGCGTTTGCTTCATCAGCACCTGTATTGGTACTTTTTCCGCTAGTGGTTACATAATATATGTTATCTCCGGATAGTGCTGGAGCTTTATTCGCTTCACCCACATTTACCGTAACATTCCCGGTAGCGGTAGTGGTTGAGTTATCCGGGTTGGTAACGGTAGCGGTGTAATCAAATTCATCTGTTCCACTCTTATCCTCGTCTGGGGTATAGGTAATGGTATTGTCATTATTAACAACGGCAGTACCTAGAGTAGGAGGGGTAACTTCAGTAATTATTACATTTTCAGGAACTGTGATGACCTCGTCTTTTAAGGGGGCAATCACAATTGGATTGTTGGCCAAAGTGGTTACAACAGCATTTGCTAATACAGTGTTTGGGGTTTCCACTACATAGTCTGCAATAAGATCGGTGTCCTTGCTACAAGAATAACCGAAAAATAACACAAACGCTAAAAGGGATAATTTAAGGGTGTTTAATGGGTAAATTTTCATAAGTAATTTAAATTTAGGGCATTACCTTAACGATTAAAGCCGAGCAATATTATTTATTTTTTACATTTCAACCGACAAAAGGTGATGTTTTTTCGATGAAATGCACAATTCTGTCAAAATAAACATAAAGACTTGGTTGTTAGGGTACTACATTTTCTTTTAGATTTAAGGATTTTTATTACAAATACTTTTCTGGTTCTAATCTTGGTTCCAAACCAGTTCATGATTGAACACAGACTTTATACGCAGGGAATTTGTAGATGGACTCCCTAAGGGGTTGGTTTAACATAGTTTTAAGACTATTATCGATGAACTGCACAGATATTTGTTCACTTGCCAGATTTATGAGATCTAATTAACTAGTTAAAACGTATATAAAGGCATCCTTCCTGAAGGGATTAGTTAGCCATAAATTCGGCGTTTAGGGGTTAAACTAAGATGTTTGTTTCTACCTTCAGTACATGTCATTAAACCTTAGCTCCTATTGTAACCTTACCTATTATGGGAACTGAGAAATGAAGAATGCTAGTTTCATTACAATTATCAGAATAAGTAGGTAATAGGATTAGAAAATATGCTGGGTTCGGTACTTCGGATGGGATTTGGTATGGATGTTTATTCCTTTGCTATGCATTGGTCAAGAAGAATATTTAGGGCATTATAAAAAGGCCAAGTATCTTTAAGACTACAAAGCAATTGTACTTATGAATGCTTATGGTTACAGTTGCATTATATCCCGAGTATATATCAATTGGGACACACAAACTTCTTGCAATTTAGATCAATCTTTTGGTGAAAAGTAAAATTGGAAAACTAGATTCCGAGGCCGGATGGCTGAACAACAAGATTGGTTACTTGTAAATGAAGAATGGATTTAATTCTTATAATTTATAATACTCCTTATACCAGGCTACATATTGGGCCACGCCTTCCTGTATGGGAGTGCTTGGACGGTAGTTGTAATCCTTAATCAAGTCGTCCACATTTGCCCAGGTTCTTTGAACATCACCGGGTTGCATGGGAAGAAGCTCGCGTTTGGCTTCTACACCAAGTTCTGTTTCTATTGCCTCTATAAAATCGATTAATTTAACGGACTTGTTATTGCCAATATTATAGAGCTTATAATAATTCTTGGTAGCGCTACGCTTGGAGAGATCTTTTTCTAAAACGCGTACAACCCCTTCGGTAATATCATCTATGTAGGTGAAGTCGCGTTCCATTTCCCCTTTATTGAATACTTTTATTGGCCTTCCAGTTATCATGGCTTCGGTGAATAGGGCCATTGCCATATCGGGTCTTCCCCAGGGACCATAAACAGTGAAGAACCGTAAACCGGTGGTAGCAAACTTGTATAAATGGCTGTAGGTATGGGCCATTAATTCGTTGCTCTTTTTGGTTGCGGCATATAGGCTAATAGGGTGATCCACATTATCCGTGGTTTCAAAGGGGACCTTTTTATTCATTCCATAAACGCTGGAACTACTGGCATATACCAAATGCTTAATTTGGTGGTGTCTACAGCATTCCAAAATATTTAGAAAACCTACGATATTACTATCTACATAAGCGTGGGGATTTTCCAAGCTATAGCGTACTCCTGCTTGGGCCGCTAAGTTGCAAACGACATCAAAATTTTGTTGTTTAAACAGTTGGGGAAGTAGGACACGATCTTCAAGATTAAGACGGACAAACGAAAAAGAGCTAGGATATATTTCACTATTGCTCAATTCGTTAAACTTTTCACTTTTTTTTCTCTCAATCCCTAGCTCCTTTAACCGGGCATATTTAAGATTTATATCGTAATAGTCGTTTATATTGTCAAGACCTACTACCGTGTGACCTTTAGAAATAAGGGATTTTACGACGTAAAAGCCAATAAATCCTGCTGCACCGGTTACTAAAATTTTCATAAGATAAATTTATAGGAGTTATTTACTTCCTTGTAATAGTGTGAAAAGGTATATTGAAAATAAGTACTTTTATTCTTGTCAGTTAAAATGGTTTAATAAATATCTTCACTATAATTCCTCAAACCTCTTTTTCTTCAAGGTCTTTTGTAAAGCGTACACAGGAACTTACAACTCATCGCCAGCATATTTCATTAATATAAACCCACTGCCTTACTACTGAAAAACATTAAATACGCTTAATTAGACTCCCCAATCTTATAAAAATTAAACCCTATCTCGGTAAGTTTTTTCTTGTTCAGCAATCTTCTTCCGTCAAAAATAAAAGCGGGCTTCAACATTTTCTCATAGATAAGGGACCAATCATAGGTCTTAAACTCGTCCCACTCCGTTAAAATAGCTATGGCATGGGCGTCCTGAGTTTCACTTAGAGGTTCGTCAACAACTTTTAACAATCTTCTATTCTCCTCTGGCGATCTAGTGTTTAAGTAATTCAAATCGGCATAGATCTGTTCCTCTGAGACCTTTGGATCGTAGACCACTATCTCCGCTCTTTCCTCTAACAAGGCATCTGCCACATAAATCGCAGCAGATTCCCGGGTATCATTGGTATCTTTTTTAAAGGCCCATCCGTAAAAAATAATTTTCTTTCCGGAAACGGTATTGTATAAGGTGGAGACAATGGTATCGGCAAAACGCTTTTTTTGGTAATCATTCATAATTATTACCTGCTCCCAATAGTCAGCCACTTCCTGTAATCCATAGCTTCTAGCGATATACACTAGGTTTAGGATGTCTTTCTGGAAGCAGCTACCGCCAAATCCGACAGAGGAATTAAGGAATTTTGGTCCAATTCTACTATCGTACCCTATGGCCCTTGATACTTCCGCAATATTGGCATCTGTTTTTTCGCAAAGCGCCGAAATGGAATTGATGGAAGATACTCGTTGCGCCAAAAAAGCATTTGCTACTAATTTTGATAGTTCCGAAGACCATACATTGGTCTGAAGGATGCGTTCTTTGGGAATCCATTTTTCATAAATGGCACTAAGGATGTTTTTGGCCTCTTTTCCGGAAGGGGTTTCGTCACCCCCAATTAATACACGGTCTGCATTTAGCAAGTCGTTCACAGCTGTTCCTTCCGCTAAAAACTCCGGATTGGATAGTATTTCGAAATCTACCCCATTGCCGGTATTGTCCAAAATGCTCTTTATGGCACTGGCGGTACGAACTGGAAGGGTAGATTTTTCTACTACAATCTTATCGTCCTTGGCTACCCGGGCAATATTTCGGGCGCAAAGTTCTATAAACTTTAAATCGGCCGCTTGTCCCTTTCCTTTCCCGTAAGTCTTGGTAGGGGTGTTTACAGAAATAAATATCATTTCGGCTTCATCAATAGCTTTATCTACCTCTGTGGAGAAAAAAAGGTTTTTCCCTCTAGTGGCACCTACAATCTCTGCCAATCCAGGTTCATAGATAGGTAGGTTGTCTAAATTGGGGTCATTCCATTGTGAAATTCGCGCTTCATTAATATCTACTACGGTAATTTGAATATCCGGGCACTGTTGTGCAATTACGGACATAGTGGGGCCACCTACATATCCGGCTCCGATACAACAAATTTTGGAAATTTTTCTCATGGTATAATCCTATAGATTGAATGCAAATATTACAAATAAAATCAAATTACCTCGTTGTTTTGTGATTTGTAGTCGCATTTTATCGA
>NZ_VVIN01000071.1:0-14527 GCF_008711145.1 Arenibacter lacus | reverse complement strand
ATAAACAGAAAGGCCTCAGGGCATTTGGGACTACAGGTGCACGTGGGACCCCCAATGAAGGTGGCCTACCGTAATATTCAACTAAAAGAACTTTAAGCAGCCTAGACAAAGAAGCAATTGGTTGCACTTTGTTTAGAACACGCCAAAACTATAGCAAAACCCTAGATTCATTAAACTATACCGCCAACACCTATGAAAAAACACCACTATAAAACTACCGTTAACTGGACTGGAAATAAGGGCAATGGCACGCTATCGCCCAACTTTAATAGGGACCATACCATATCTTGCCAAGGAAAATACGCGGAAATTAGCGGCTCCTCGGACCCTGCTTTTTCCGGGGATCCAACACGGTACAATCCTGAAGACCTGTTTCTTTCTTCCATATCTGCATGCCATATGCTCTGCTATTTACACCTATGTTCCGTAAATAATATTGAGGTGATAACCTATACGGACCATGCCACTGGAATAATGGAGGAAACTACCAAAGGCAGTGGCAAGTTCTTGGAAGTAATGTTACACCCTATGGTAAAGATCTCTAATCCAGACATGGTAGATAAAGCTAACGACCTACACCATGCTGCCCATGAAATGTGTTTTATTGCCAATTCTTGCAACTTTAAAATTGAACATAGTCCCAACACCACTACAACCTAGAGGTACAGGGTTAATAAACCAATACCCCTAAAGAGGCCACCTCTATACAACGGGAGGGGTTAGCTGTGGAATATAACCCCTGTACTTTTTCTACTCGACTTCCTTTTCGATGGGGCATGGGATTTCTTTTGATATTCATGAGTCCTGGGTACTTTTACTCACTTAAATAAGGGACTCGCTTCCAACTTCTTATCGCATTATAATAGAATATTGACCTTTTACAGTTTTAGCCAAAAAATCTAGTAAAAACACTGTAATATGAACATATTTTTAGATAGATTTATAAGGCAATGCAATGATTTACAGTCGTTGCCGGCAAAAAAACAAGACCTTTAAATAGACCTCTCATTTTTATTATCCAATCACTAGGGAGGTTGGTTTCAGACCTAGGTTCGATAACCCCACTATCGAATTCGGCCCATTGTATAACATAAATTATCCAAGCACTACCCACCCACTATTCCTATTTACCATGAGAGAAAAATTTGTTTTGATCTTAGTCCTACTATCCTCCCTTTCGGTATGCTCCCAGCAACCAAAATTTAAAAAGCTGTTCAACGGAAGAAACCTCAACGGATGGAATGTCCCCGCAGATAATATTTGGTGGTCTGTTAAAAACGGAGTACTTATCGGGAAAAGCGACCCACATCTAAAGGGTTCTATACTATGGACCAACAGGGAGTTTAGGGATTTTGAGTTGGTAACCGACTTTCGTTTTGGAGAGGGAACCATAGATTCGGGAATCTTTATCCGAAACGACAAACAGCAGATCCAACTAGGAATCTCTGCCTCATTAAAGCGCGACATGACGGCCTCGCCCTATATCGCTGGACTGGGATATCCGGTAGAAGCGCAACCTATAAAGGACATCCTAAAACCCCAGGATTGGAATACCATAAAAGTGATTGCTATAGGCGGCTATTATGAAGTTTGGCTCAACAACATCCATGTAATGACCTACGTGTCCAAAAGTTTTATCCCTCAGGGGCCCATTGGGCTACAAGTACACCCCAACAATGAAATGACCATCAAATTTAGAAACATCAAGGTAGCGCAGCTCCACCAAGATACCCCCCACTAAACGGACAATAAAATGAAAGAGAGAAAACAACAACTCAGCAGACTTCCCTTAGCAATAGGCGCAACACTCTTAATTTTAGGCTTGTTTTCCTGCAAACAAATAAACAGGGACACCGCCCAGCTTCATCCTAGCGAAAAAAACAAGGAACCGAGAATACAATTGTTGAGGGATGACGCCCAAAAGCAGGTTTCGGTTTTAATAGATGGCCAATTATTTACAGCCTATCGCTATCCCAGCAACATAAAAAAACCGGTCCTCTATCCCCTTGTAACCCCAGAAGGAAGCACCATTACCCGAAAGTTCCCTTTAGAACCATCGGCGGGGGAACGCGCAGACCATCCGCACCACGTAGGAGTATGGTTTAATTACGGGGATGTAAATGGTTTGGATTTTTGGAACAATTCAGATTCCATAAAAGTGGAAAGAAGGAATGAATATGGCACTATAGTTCATAAAAACTTCTTAGAAATCCAGGGAGGGGACAGTACGGGCTTGTTAAAAGTAGCCATGGATTGGATTGCTCCCAGTGGGGAGGTATTGCTTACGGAAAACACCACCTTCCTTTTTAAGGGCGAAGGGGATGTATACTCCATAGATCGCATTACCCAGCTCAGTGCACCCAACGGGCCTGTACTTTTTAAGGATAATAAGGAAGGCGTCTTGGGTATAAGGGTGGCTAGAGCCTTAGAACATCCATCGGACAAACCCATCGTCTTTACGGATGCCAACGGACTCCCCACAGCGGTGCCAGTCCTTAACAACGACGGGGTAAACGGGAACTATATTAACAGTGAAGGAGTGGAAGGAAACGACTGTTGGGGAAAAAGAGCAGACTGGGTCAATTTAACCTCTAGTATAGGCAAAGAAAACATTTCCTTGGTGATCCTAGACCATAAAAACAACCCAGGCTATCCCACCTATTGGCATGCAAGGGGCTATGGTTTATTTGCCTCAAACCCATTGGGGCAAGAGGTGTTTAGCAAGGGAGAGGAAACATTAAACTTTCGCTTAGAGCAAGGGGAGGCCGTCACCTTTAAACACAGCATCATTGTAGCAAGCAAACATTTAGGAAAAACGGAATTGGATCATAGATTCTCTCAGTTTAACAACGAATAATTATCCCTCGTATTAGTAAAACAGCAACCTTAAAAATATAATAGCATGGGCAACAGAAGAAACTTTATTAAAAAGACCACTTTGGCAAGTACAGGAATCGCCATAGGAGCAACCGCATTTTCCGCCAAGTCCTACGGAAATATCCTAGGCTCCAATGACCGCATAATGTTGGCCTCCATTGGCGTTAGGGGACGTGGGAAAGGCTTAATGGAGAATTTTGCACAGATGTACGGTGAGGGAGTTCGGATAAAAACAATTTGTGATGTAGATTCTTCTTTTTTGGAAGAACGGGTGGCATTGGCTGCAAGTCTTCAAGACAATAATCGGCCCGGGACGGCAACCGATTTAAGGGAAGTATATGACGACAAGGAAATAGATGCCGTTATCATCGCCACCCCCAATCACTGGCATGCCCTCTCCACCATTTGGGCCTGCCAAACCGGAAAACATGTATATGTGGAAAAACCCAGTTCTCACAACGTATGGGAAGGAAGAAAAATGGTGGAGGCCGCCCGAAAATACAATCGCGTGGTACAGGTGGGCTTTCAAAACCGAAGCATTTCCAATGTAATGCAGGCCATGGAATTTCTCCACAATGGTGGCATTGGGGAGGTATACATGGCCAGGGGAACCTGTTTTAAACCCCGGGATTCGTTTGGAATTTCAGCAGACACTGCGCCCCCGGCTAGCCTAAATTACGACCTTTGGTTGGGACCGGCCGCCTATAGACCCTACAACGAAAAAAGGGGACATTATAATTGGCACTGGCATTGGAATACGGGAAATGGGGATACCGGAAACCAAGGACCTCATCAATTTGATGTGGCACGCTGGGGATTGAATAAAAATGAACATCCTATAAAAGTGCAGTCTATGGGGGGAATTTATGGAATATCACCCGAAGAGTGTTCCCAAGAAACCCCCAATACCCAAACCTCGGTATTTGAATACGCCGATGGAAAAATATTAGAGTTTGAAACTCGAGGGAGGTATACCAACCACGAGGCCAACTTAGGGATTAAAATTGGCAATGTGTTTTATGGCACCAATGGATGGCTAGAGGTAAATGGAGATACTTGGAATGCCTATAAAGGCAGGGACACAGAGCCTTTCGCCGGGTCCAATATGGGTGCTGGTGCTGCTATTGGTGGAGACACCTCCTTTTTAACCGCCCCGGACAGCA
The DNA here is from genome assembly GCF_008711145.1 of Arenibacter lacus. NCBI lineage: Bacteria > Pseudomonadati > Bacteroidota > Flavobacteriia > Flavobacteriales > Flavobacteriaceae > Arenibacter > Arenibacter lacus. The sequence goes on along the minus strand of NZ_VVIN01000071.1, from coordinate 10,487 downwards.
AAGGGCATTTTGGGAATTTTATTGACGGACTCCGATCCGGAAATCCAAAGGATTTAAATTGTGATATCGAAATTGGCCACACCTCTACAGTACTTCCGTTAATAGCGAATATTGCCTATCGCGTAGGGGAAACTTTAAGATTTGATGGAAAAACAGAGAAATTCATTGGCAACAAAGAGGCAGATGCTATGTTGACCAGGGAATATAGGGAACCGTATGTGGTGCCTACTAGGGTATAAAGCTACTATTGGTGGTTGTATTTCATCAACAATTAAAAAGGCTATAAAGTAAAAAAGGCATTCCCCCACTTTTCACCTTATAGCCTTTTAACCATATAACTCTAAAAAAATTATACGGGCATTTATCCAACCTTAAAAATTTAAGGTCGCTCCCAACAGGAAATTAATACCTGCCTGAGGATAGTAACCTGCACCTTCTACCGTGGTTATGGTTCCCGGGCTAGAGAAATCGTCATCATAGGTATAAAAATACCCATTAGACTCGTACAGACTATCAAAAATATTGTTCACCAAACCAGAAAGCACAATATTCTTGATAAACGAATTGGTTTCTATAGTATACTGCACATTAAGGTCTGTCTGGGAATAAGCATCCAACACAGAGCTCTTAGCATCTATATTCCCCATATATTGCTTTCCTACATACTTAGAAAGTAGGCTAAGTTGCCACTGGGTGCTAGGCATATAGGTTAATACATTTCCTGCAACAATACTGGGTGAAAATGAAATATGGGTGTCTCCCAGCTTTTCCAGTTCTCCATCGCGTTGAAAAACAAAGTTTTTGTTTTTGTTATCGCTCAGGGCCACATTGGGACGTAAGATAAACTTATCGCCCAAGGTTAATATGGCATCTATTTCCAAGCCCAACCTATAGCTATCCCCAACATTGGCACGCATGGCACCACCTACATCATTTAATTCCCCGGTAAGGACCAACTGATCCTTGTATTTCATATAATACAGATTAGTATTCAAACGAATACCCGGTGCGGTATGGCGCCATCCCAATTCAAAGTCGTCCAATTTCTCGGGCTTAGGGTTACCGCTTTTATAGTCATTTCTATTGGGTTCCCTATTGGCCCTGGCATAGGAGAGGTAGAAATTATGGTGATCATTCAGGTTATAGGTAACCCCTGCCTTCGGATTAAAGAAAGTAAAGGTATCATCTACCAATCCTGTTTCTTCTCCATTGGCGGTATAGATAATATTTCTTAATTGAAGATCGCCATACACGCTCCACTTGTTATCTAACTTATAATTTGCCTTGGCGTATACATTCATATCGTCTTTGGTAGAAGTATCGTCATAATATCGGTCCTCGTAATCCCTATTGTTGGAATAACGGGCCCATATAATTTCCCCAAAATGATCTCCTGTATAATTGTTCCATCCCCCTCCTAGGATTACATCTACCTTATGGTCCCTATAATTGGCAGAAAAGGTAGTACCATAAAAGTCGTTATCTAGCCATCTCCTTCGGATCAGGTCCGTGGAATTCACGGTTTCCCCGTCCTTAGTGAAGGGGGTTATCCCGTAAGTAGCAAAACTATCGTCTTGCCTATATTGCTCAAAATACCCCTGCCCTTTGGTATAGTGCAGTGCGATATTAGTGCTCCAATAATCGGACAACTTCTGATTCCAATGTAACTGAAAGTGATTTTGCTTATAGTCGTCCACCTCGTTGTCATAAAATTGGATATTTCCCTTCTCATCGGTATACATCCCGGCGGTATTGAAGGTCCTGTTGTTCTCTAACTGCTCCTTATCCACTCCGTTCCATGCCTGATAAGTAGTTTGATGTCCTCCAAACAATAAGGCTTTGATTAGGGTACGATCATCCAGATAGGCTCCCTGTAAAAAATAGGAATCCAGCTCGGAGGAAGCCCTGTCAATATACCCATCGGAAGTAATTCTAGATAAGCGACCAGAAATCTCTATATGATCATTGAGCAGTCCGGTACTGAACTTAAGATTATTTTTTAAGGTATTAAAGCTCCCAACCGAGGAGTTGATCTCTCCAAATGCTTTATCTGAAACAGCGTCGGTAAGAATATTTAAACTAGCTCCAAAGGCTCCAGATCCATTGGTAGAAGTCCCTACCCCCCTTTGCAACTGTAAGCTCTGGGTAGAGGAGGAGAAATCGGGCATATTCACCCAAAAGGTACCGTGGGATTCGGAATCGTTGTACGGTATTCCGTTCACTGTAACGTTCACTCTGGTTCCATCGCTCCCTCTTACCCGTATTCCGGTATAGCCAATCCCGGCCCCGGCATCCGTGGTAGTTACTACGCCAGGCAGAAAATTCATTAGGATAGGGATATCCTGCCCCAAATTTCTGGATTTCATTTGTTTTTTTGTAAGGTTGGTAAAGGTAACGGGCGACTCTTGGGTTACGCGAACTGCGGACACCAATACTTCATCCAAGGCAATTTTACTGCCTTCCAAAGAGTCTTTAGGTGTTTCTTGGCCATTGGCCAGGAGTACGGCACCAAACATGGCCGCCGTTTTGAACATAGTTTTCATTCGCAATACATTTGTTACGAATAAAAGGGGCTATTATTCTTGTTAAAAATTGTTTTTTTGTTTTCCCTACCTATCATCGGTCTTGGAAAAAACGTTGGAAATTCCCGAACGCGATTTTCGCATCCCTTGGCAGCATTACCCGCCCAGGTTCCTTGGGTATAATCTCAGCCTACTACAGTAAGCACCCCTTTGAGATGGCCGCGAAATTACTGCTACAAAAATCAAAATCAAAATAATAGGCAACATTTAATAATTAACCTTTTTTTTTAAACAAAAAAGAGGGCAAAGCCGTAATTTAGATATGTTGTTACAACAATATCCACCAATGAATAAAAGCAAAAACAAGTTTACCTTTAAGATCATCTTCAGTTATTTTATACTGGGTATTGTAGCCTTGGTAGTTGGATACTTTATTGCGTCTGAAATTAAGGTATACGTCTCCACAGAAATTGAAGTGGAAAACAATACCAAATTACTAAAAACCGGATCCCTATTAACCGAGCTGTACCAAGCGGAAAGTCTTTCCAAATTAGCCATACAAAAAGGATCTCAAAACAGTTTTACGGCCTACGCACAGAAGGTAGATTCCATTGTTGCTTCCCTAGATTCTTTGAAATTGCTAACAGAGAATGACCATCAGAAAAAAATGTTGGACAGCGTTCAGGGCTTGCTAAAAAAGAAGGTATTTAACAGCAAGGAATTATTATTACTCAAAAAAAACAGCGAAGACCATAGTTCTATTGACAATGCCTTATTGGAGTTTAGTAAAATTGAGCAATCCATGGGGAAGATTCCTCCAGAGAGTTTTAATCCCAACTACGAAGACTTACCGGAGAAATCCCGTGAAATATTCAAAAGCTATGTTCAATACCTCAATGACAATGTTCCCAAGGATCAAGACACCCGTGCCACGGCAATTGAGATGGATTCCATTATCACCGCCGCCAAACTGCTGTTGGAGCAAACCAAGCAGCAGAATATAATTACCATTCGCAACCTAGCAAAAAAGGAAATGGAGCTCAGCAGGGCCGATTTGGAAATATCCCAGCAGCTACGGAGTATTATTTCTGCTTTTGAGCAAGAGGTGCTGGCCCGTTCCTATACAGACAATTTAAAAAAACAGGAAGCCTTAGGGCGAAGTATTCGGCTTGCGGGTATAGCAGCTGTCCTAGGGTTTGCCATTGTGGCCTTATTTACCTTTCTCATCACCAAGGACTACTGGAAAGTTCAGTTATTTAGGCAACAGTTGGAGAAGGAAAAGAAATTCTCAGAATCCCTTTTAAAAAGCAGGGAGCAATTAATAGCTACCGTTAGTCACGATCTACGCACCCCGCTCAATACCATAACAGGTTATTCTGAACTTATGGAAACAACGGGACTTACCGGCTTACAGGTTTCCTATCTTAGAAATGTAAAGTCGGCCTCCCATTATGTAGATCGCTTAGTAAATGACCTTTTGGATTTCTCCAAGCTGGAAGCGGGGAAAATAAAAATTGAAAACTCCCCATTTATCTTGGCCAACCTAATTAGTGAAACCGCTGAAAATTTGAAGGAACTGAATTCTGGTAAGCAGATAGACCTGCAATTGGATTTGGACGAGCGATTAAAAGCCCCGGTGCTGGGCGACGCTTTTAGGGTTAGGCAGGTATTAACCAATTTAATTGGGAATGCCTATAAATTTACGGAGGAGGGCTTTATCAAAATTACCGCTAAGGTCCTTAAGCAAACAGAAGACACCTACCATACCCAAATTAAGATTATAGATACGGGGATAGGAATTCGAGAGGAGAAACAGGAACAGATATTTAAAGAGTTTACACAGGCAGAAGACCATACCGATAAAAAATACGGCGGCTATGGTCTGGGGCTTACCATTTCCAAAAAAATCACGAAGTTGTTGGAGGGGACCATTCGCTTAAAAAGCCTTGAAGGCAAAGGCAGTACCTTTACACTGGAGATTCCTTTTAAGGTAGCCAAAGCCCCCTTACAACCAGACCAAAATATAAATATTGATCCACAGGCCGATCTGGCTTTGCTTATTGTGGACGATGACCCCGCCATGCTAAAGTTATTAAAGGAGGTCTGCCACCACCTTAAGCTAAGCGCCCATACCTATAGTGATTTTTACGAGATCGATAAAGAGGCCCAGTTGGCTTATGATTTGGTGTTGACAGATATAGAAATGCCCAATATCAACGGATTTGAGGTGTTGGAACAACTAAAAAAGGGAGATTACAGGCATTTTAGAGGTCAACCCATAGTAGCGATGACGGGGAGAAAAGACTTAAAAAGACAAGATTATCTTCATTACGGCTTTGCCGATAGTATGCAAAAGCCTTTTGCCAAGGAGCGGTTTATAAGCATGCTTGGCGGACTCTTCCCTGAAATGGTTACTACGGACCAACCAGTGGCCCCCAAGGAAAAGATAGCCTCAGGTTCTAGTTTATTTAGCTTAGAGGTTATCTCCTCCTTTCTAGGGGATGATGAAGATGGTGTTGCCGAGGTTTTAAATACATTTTTAAAAGACACTGCTGCCAGTCTGGAGAAGCTAAAAGCGGCAATGACGAAGGCCGAAATCGCCCAAATAAATTCAATAACCCACAAGATGCTCCCCATGTTTAGGCAGCTGAAAGCCAAGGAGATTATTCCTATTTTGGAGCAATTGGAAACCCTAAAGCCCCACGAATTAAATGCCAAGGAATTAAAACAAACCTACAGCAGTCTAAATAATAAAATTACGGTACTCTCCTTGGCGATAAAAGCCTATTTGGCTAAAGATCCAAGTTATAGTGGTTAATTTTATTGTACAGGGTCTTTCTAGTGATTTGGAGTAGTTTTGCCGCTTGCGACTTATTAAAGTTGGTTTGTTTTAGCGCCCTGATAATTTGCTCTTTTTCATAGTCTGCCTTGGAGAAATTTTCATCGGACAACTTCTCTTCCTTGGCTTTATACACTTCCTTAGGCAGGGCTTCTTTTTCCACCAATTCCCCTGTTGTTAACAGTACCGCTCTTTTAATTACGTTTTGCAACTCCCTAAGGTTACCAGGCCAATGATACTTCTTAAAAACACCAACTACTTCCTCTGAAAATCCCAGTATGTTTTTATCGAGTGATTTATTGGCTTTCTGAAGAAAATAATTAGCAAATAGCATCAGGTCCTCATACCGATCTTCCAATGAGGGTATCTCTATTGAAAACTCATTTATTCTATGGAAAAGATCTTCCCTAAAACTACCCTGTTCCACCGCTTCGGTAAGGTCTTCGTTGGTGGCGGTAACTATCCTCACATCTACCTTTATCTCCTTGGTGCTCCCAACCCGCTTTATCTTTCTTTCCTGAAGTGCCCGTAAAAGTTGAATTTGATTCCCGTAGGAGAGGTTACCAATTTCATCCAAAAATAGGGTGCCCTTATGGGCCGCTTCAAAATGACCAACCTTGTCTTCCACGGCGCCGGTAAAACTCCCCTTAACATGACCAAAGAATTCACTGGTGGCAATTTCCTTAGGAATGGCCCCGCAATCCACTGCCACAAAATTAAAATCTTTACGCTTGCTATGATCGTGGATCGCCTTGGCGGTGACTTCCTTCCCGGTACCACTTTCCCCCGTTATTAAAACAGACATATCCGTGGGGGCTACCAATTTGATATACTCCTTAAGTTTTCTGGAGGCTTCGCTCACCCCAGTAATTACCTCCCCTTCCGTCTCCCTAGTTTCTACGGGCTTGGGCGAATTGTTATCCTTCGATTTTTTTTCGGGTTCTGCCAAGGCCGCTTCACTTAGGGCACTTTTTATCTGCATTAAGATATCCTCTGGAGTAAATGGCTTGGAAATATAATCATAGGCCCCCTTCTTCATGGCTTCTACCGCAGACCCTACCTCTGCGTATCCGGTCATAACAATCACCTGAACAGAAGGCTTTACCTCCTTAAAATACGTCAGTAATTGCATGCCGTCGTAATTGGGGAGCCGCAGGTCTGTCAACACAAGATCGAAAAAGGAATCCTTAAATTTTATCTTGGCATCTTCACCCGTAAAGCTAACCTCCACCTCATAACCATTGCGGATTAGAAACTTTTGCAGCATCTGGCAAAAGGCAGCATCATCTTCTATAATAAGTATCTTGGACATAGTGGTTCTCTTACTTTTCGGATAGGAATAGTAAAAATACCACAAGTAAGCGAGTTGCTATTAAAAATTATCATAAAAATAGTAAGGGGACGCTAAAAGCATCCCCTTTCCTACCAAACCAAACTTGATACAAACAAATCACTCAAGTTAGCCTTACAGGTCTATCCAATTTCCATCTTTATCCGCGAAAAAAGTTGCAGCGGTCCCATCTTCCAAAGCAAGTTCCAATTTATATTGTTCCTTTTTGCTTACATAGGCTTTCTCAATAGTAGCCGTTGGGTAGTTGGTAGCTACGGCATTACTTATCGCTTCTGGTAGTTCGCTGGTCTCAATGGCAGAGAAATCGTCCTGAACTATGGATACCTTAACGGTAACCTCTTCAGTTGCTTCACCCTCTTGGGCAAATGCAGTTAAACTTCCTAATGATAATGCGGCAACAAATAATATCTTTTTCATAATGTTTTTATTTTATTGTATTAGTTACATATAGCATACCTATAGAAAATATAATACCAAGATGTATTTAAGCCACCAATAAAGATACATAAGGCTGACTTACAACCTATTATGAAGCTACCATGAATTTTGAGCCCTGGGTAATTCTGGGTAGGAATAAGAATAACTGTGTAATAGTTATACACTTTAGGTAGTTAGCCCTAGGATTCTAGCTAAACACTTTGCGCTACTGTACAACTAGACATAAATAATTTAGTTACCTCCTTCCATCTCCAGATAACTACATCGGCTAACAGTTGGCCAATTTTTTCTCCTTATATAATCTCCTGGATAAAGGAGATCTAGGTTTTCCGATTGCAATTTACCCGCCAGCGGCTATATCAAAAAAAGGGGACGCTTGATGCGTCCCCTTTCATACCAAACCAAACTTGATACAAACAAATAACTCAAGTTATTTCTACTGCTCTATCCAATTGCCATCTTTATCGGCATATAGCGTTTCTTCCGAACCGTCTTCCAGTACCACTTCCAACTTATATTGTTCTTCTTTATTCACAAAAGCCTTTTCAATAGTGGCCGCAGGATAATCTGTAGCTACTGCATTGCTTACCGCTTCCGGTAATTCGCTAATTTCAATGGCGGTATAATCGTCCTGAACTACTGCTACCTCGGCAGCAGCCTCTTGAGCTACTTCTCCCTCTTGGGCAAAAGCAGTTAAACTTCCTAATGATAATGCGAAAACAAATAATATCTTTTTCATAATGTTCTATTTTAATGTGTTCGTTAAACGTATAATACCTATTGAAAATATGATACCAAGATGCGCTTCTATTTAAAAATTAACGCAAATACCTTATCTTCAGCTAGTTACACAATAAAGCCTGAATTTAGATAGTGGGTAATTCTGGGTAGTTTAATGGCCAACTGTATATTATTTATACACTTATAAGTGTAGTAGACATAGAACATTTACCCACTTTATCCTTATATGAAAGCTGTTGTAAATAACTTTGACTTACTTGAAAAATAAAAAAAGGGGATGCGTGCTGCGTCCCCTTTTTTACCGAGATAAACTCGATCCAATCAACTAACTCAAATAAATTCTATAGTTCTATCCAGTTGCCATCTTTATCGGCATATAAGGTACCTTCTGTACCGTCTTCTAGGGCCACTTCTAATTTATACTGTTCTTCCTTATTCACATAGGCCTTTTCAATAGTGGCCGAAGGATAATTTGCAGTAACGGCATTGCTTACCGCCTCCGGTAGTTCGCTGGTTTCAACAGCAGAAAAATCGTCCTGTACTACTGCTACCTCAACGGCAGCCTCTTGTGTTATTTCCCCTTCTTGGGCGAATGCGGTTAAACTTCCTAATGATAATGCGAATACAATTAATATCTTTTTCATAATGTTCTATTTTAATTTATTAGTTAAACGTATAATACCTATTGAAAATATGATACCACATCGGAAAAACAACCACTAAAAAGCCAGCAACCCACTCACTACAAAGGGTTTACGCATTTCCTCTTAGGATTATACAAATGGGTAATTATGGGTAATAGTAGTAGGTACTGTGTAAAACCTATACATTAAATAGGGATGGAAGTTAATTATCCCACGAATCTTCAATTGCCTTTACAATAGAACCATCATCATTTATATACACGGTATGTATGGTATCTGCCTCAAAGATTAGATATAGTTTATACATCCCAGCATCATTTTGGAAGGCGTGAAGAAGGGTATAGGTGTTAAATTTCTCAACTAACACTCCAATAATATGTGCGGGAAGCTCGTAAGCTGCTATGGGTTTAAAATTATTTTCCATATCCGACAATTCTTTAATCGGGAGGAAAATCAATCAGGTAGACCTATTAATTTACTTGAAATTTAAAGATAATATCCCACTTTATCTGTTTAAATAATCTTAAAGGTGATTTATTAAACACAACATCGCACCTGCCCCGTAAGAGTTTACCCCACTTCCGGTATTCCCGCTACCCAATAGAATACCCGAGAAGTGGAACCCGTTTTAAGGCTAACGGCAAAGAGGAAGAATCATTTATGGGGTAGGGAAAAAGAAAAGGCCGCAATTATTTATTGCGACCTTAACCAATCTAACCAACTCTACTTCTAGATTTATCTACTTACAAGGCAATCCAGCTGCCATCTGCATGTATATGTAACTCTTCAGTTTCCCCATCGGCGAGGGCAACCTCCAACTTATATTCGTTTACATCATTGATATAAGCTTTTTCCACTACGGCGCCAGGATAGTCTTTTTCCAAAGCTGAGGTTACGGCGTCTGGGAGTGCATCTTTTTCTATTTCAGAAAAATCCTGGGCGTGTATTAGTTCCATGATTCCATCATGAAAAATAGGCGGATTTGCGAATGTGGGACTTAAAGATCCAACGGCCAACGCAGAGGCGAATACTAAATTTTTTATTTCTGATGTCATACTGTTATGTCTTTAGGGTAAATAATCTCTTTGTTCCCAATGTATTATAGGAAAACCGTGCCAACAGCCCCCACCACCCCAAAATCACCCCAAATCACTTAAAATCAGCCTTTTAAACACCTACACCTCTTTTATAGGAGTGTTTAATAGTGTATACAAACAAAAAAAGTGTGTAAGATTTACACACTTTTTACGCCATATAATTTTATAACCTATAACTACTTATTTCACTTGGTGCGAAGGCTTTAACAGATCGTTTACCGTCTTTACAGGATTAAAGGTCGTTAAGGGCACTTCAACAAAAATGGTATTCCAAAAAGCCATGGCCCCATTCCACAATCCGGGCAATTCCAAGGCCTTAAGACTTTTACCTTCCTTGGTTTTTTCCGTGATAAAGCCTTGTTTATCATCTACATATTTTTGTAGATCATATTTCTCTCCTCTATAATTTCGGACCCCACATACCAGATCTACCGGATTAAAATGAGTAGCATTCCCCATAATCTGTAACTGTTCCGGATTTTTGGTATCTACCTGTGCAGATTCAATAATTTGCAAGGATATATGCCCTTGGGCATCCTTCACCCAAAAAGGTCCGCCTCCAGGTTCTCCTTCATTTTTCACCATGCCGCAGATGCGCAGCGGCCTATTAATCTTTTCTTTAAGGCGCTCTATTTGCTCCCCAGTACTATAGGCCTGAAATTCCTTTTGGAAATGCACATTGAGTTCCTCCTCCATAAATTTCTTTATGGTTTCCAATTGCTCCGCACTAAGCTGCTCCTCATCCAATAAACGGGCGTATTCAAATACTTTCTTCTGAAGTTCCAATAGCAATCCGGCAAGAATTTTCTTGTGATTCACCATCACTTCAAAATCCCTAGGAACTACTACATTATC
>NZ_VVIN01000070.1:0-14772 GCF_008711145.1 Arenibacter lacus | reverse complement strand
CCAGGTGGGACCACTTAAAGCGCAAAGCCCATATTTCGTAAGAAATATGGGCTTTTTCTTTTTGGAACAAGGGAAAACCGAAGGTTTACCCATTGGTACAAAAAGAAAAGGCAATGGCGTACGCCATGGGCTTTGCATTTTCAGGCGAGGTTGCCCTGGTCCATGCGCTTGCGCACTAACCCAGGTGGACCACAGAATTACGCTCCATATTAGTGTCTTTGTAGATAGGGATTCCCTTAGGTTTGCAGTGAATTATCGGCCCATATTCAGTAGCATTACTCAAAAGGAATAATTTTTACCCAATCGATATACATATAATCGATGTCAAAATTACTCTTGCCAATCCACCACGGAAACCAGATGCCCATAGAAAACTCGGCGGCATGATCCGGGATATTCTCAAAAGATTGATGAATTAGCTTATTGTCGTAATACCATTCTATTCTAGGTTGTTCGGTTTCTAATCCAGCATACCAGTCAAATTGATAAATATGGTATTCACCATCGGTTTGGTTGCCAATATATAGGTCTGCAGTGCTGTGATGTTCTTCGGAAACTCCACGCCAGTTAGACAATAACCCCCAATCTAGATCGGAATCCTCAGGTTTAAAGGGATATTGGTTCCGACCAGGAAATTCAAAATCAATCTCGTGATTGTACTCTTCATTTTCATAATAATAGGTCCAAAAAGCAGATAAAGCCCCTGGTTGAGGACAAATCTTAGCCCGGACCTTAAAGCTTCCCGAAGTAAACTTTTTCTTAGTACTGATGGCACCTCCTATCTTGGTATTTTGCCCATGGCCTTTAATATCCCCTTTGTAATAATCTCCCAATGCACGAATTACAAGATTCCCATCTTGGATAAATACATTTTCTGAGATAACCCCACCATGAGTTCCTTTAGGGATATTTTCTCCCCATTTAAAATTTAGAACATTCCATTTGTCAGTATCTATTTCCGAACCATTAAAATCCTCAAAAAAAACTTGGGCACTTAATGTCGAAGAAAGTTGACTCTGTAAGATAAGCACGCAAATGATGAAAATTGTTCTGGACATTAATTCGACGAATTGACTACAAACACATGTACTAATAAGAATCGTAAATATATCCTGTTTTATCCGTTAAAAGTACCTGCTTTGCTGGAATGCTAGTACAAAGTAGTATAAGATTATTAATTGATTAGTAGAATTCCTCATCTATTTTTTAACAAAAACATTATTTTAAATCAACTAAAACCTACTTATAACCAACTATTCACTACTTGTTCTTAACTTTAAAATATAATATTATTGTCTTTTAGGCCTTTATTTTGATGAGTTAGGATTTAAATAGGGGTGATAGGAAAAGCCGCCCAAAGCCTTGAAGCGGCTTAGTTGTGAGTGGAGGCTTACTACACTGGGCCATCCCCCTCTTTATTATTTTTAGTCTTATTTGTAGGTATTTGTGAGCTGTTTTTATCCCGTATTTTATCAATAATTTCCTTAAAGTGTTCACCCGCTGCGGCTCTTCCTCCAAGTCCATAGCTTAAAGCAACCGCTACCGCAATTGCGCCCAAAATAAGACCAAATGCCAACTCAACAATCTCATTGGCAATTCCCATGGTGCGTAACGCAATAGCTATGAATAAAGCTAGTGATGCCGCACGTACAACTCCAGCAATAAAATTATTGTTATTGGATTGTTTCATCGTGTTGTAGATAATCATCGAAATATAATTACCGAGGGCTATGATTACCAATCCAAAGAGAATTTGTCCTGTCACCGCAAGAATATCATTAAGAATGTATGTTAACTGATCTAATCCCAATATTGCAACGGCTGTGATTACTCCAAAAAACACGATAAAGAAATATATTAGATTTGCTAAGAGTTTGGATAATGACTGATTTGCGCCAATCATATTTTGAATATTAATTTTTTCAGCGGCGCTATCAAGCCCTAAACTTTTGAATAGATCGCTTAAAAATGAAGCTAGATATTTTCCGCCCCAAATAAATATGAAGAGGATAAGTGCAGCAATAATTATTTCCCCAATTAAATCTGTAAACTTGTACAGGATTTCATTTGCTGGTTCCGATATTGCATTCATTTGCAATGCATTAAAAGCCTGAATCAAAAATGGAATGAAAATGATTATGAAAACTACTTTTTGAAGGATATTCACTAGCATATCCGTATCCTTAAAGCCCGTTTTATCTACCAATTTGTCAATAAAATTTCCCCCCATAGAGATAAGGCTAGAAACAAATTTCGCCAATAAATACCCTATAAATCCTATTAGTAGCGCGCCAATTAAATTTGGAATGAACGACAAAAATTCATTCAACATATTTTTAAGGGGGTCTAAAACTGCACTAACCTCCAATATCTCGAGCGTCATTAGCAAAACTATTACCATAATAAGGTAATATACTATTTTACCAAAAAAATGACTGATGCTTTTAGAGTGCTCTTCATCCATTACCTTATTACCCAGCTTGGTTTTGTCAAGTAATTTTGTAATTAGTTTCTGAAAGGCTTTCGCAATTATCCAACCAATTATTAAAACTAAAATAGCGCCTAAAAGGTTTGGTAGGTAATCCGTAATCGTATCTGTGAAGCGTTGTAATTGTGTTTCCATAATAAGATCTTATGTGTTAAATTGTTCTTCTTTTAAGATACGAATAAATTGTTAAATATTTGTAAAAAGAAGCGTCTAGATGCCTCATAAACAGCAGTCTTAATTAGGGATAGCACGCCATCCAAATGAAAGACAATTAATGGGGCTCCTTCCATTTCCAGAAATAGTGAATACTTTTAAGGGGAACTTCAGGTAGCGCTATATTTCCTCAAGGAAATATGGAGCCCTTCAATTTAAGGATTGCGTTTTTTGCAAACAGCTGTTTTTTAGGTTTTTAAGGGTGTTTTAGGCCGACTGTAAATACTATTGGGATTAAGATAAGCACTAGAGCCAGCCGATTTCTAAATAATTGAAAATTGCGTATATACGTTATGGGTTTATATTATTCTTGTCGCTATACCATCTTTTCAGCCATCTTGAAATGCCCTCCAACCCGGGATAAATAATTCTTTCAGTAATATTTGCTTGGTCTAGCTTATCCCTAATTTCCCATTTTAGTTCGGCAGGAATAATTACTTTTTTTAAATATTGGGGATGGATTTTAAGCCACTCCAATGGACTGGAATCCGGATCCAGCATAAACGAGAAAAGGGCAAATTGGTTAATGATGCGGTCGTCTAGGGAGGGCGGCTCAAAGAATATCATGGTATTTTTGTTCCTACTAGAAAAATCATAGAGTTCTTCCAAGGTATTACCGATATTTTGTTTTAGTTCCATAGAACTAAAATAGAACATATCCTTACTCAAAATAGGGGTTTTTAGTTCCTCGGGAAGATACTCTCTAAGTGCTACATAGTTTACCATCCAGATGGCACCGTCCATATGATAGGTGCTCATATCCTCTGTTAAAAAATGAAGTGCAACATTTGGGGAATGGGTCCAGTCTATAAGTCTTGTGGGAAGTCCATGGTGTTGCCCTAAGGAAATCCAGTTCCAGAGGTTGTTGTAGTCATCGATAAGGGTGTTTATTGGCGAGTACTTTTTAAAATTTCTAATCATTGTACCTTCTACCTTAGAGGGTATTCTTCCCAATCTTTGCAGACTTGTCTCTAATCCAAAATGGGCATTATAGACGCCCCTATACGCATAGGGAGATCTAAATCTGTCTATTTTTTCGTCTTTTTCTTTGAATAAAAACGCCTGTAGCTCCAACCAGTTTTTAGGTTCAAATATTTCAAAATCCACCATGTTTATAAATAGTTTTAATAGCTGCCAACAAGGCGGCCTAGTACAGTCTATTCCTCTTAAACCAATGAATACAGTGGAACAAATGGAGTTAGTCCCTAAGCGGTTTTCCGATGCATCGCACTGCAACCCCCAATTGGTTTACCATACTAAGATACAACGGTTTCGAGAAAGTTAGTTGGGCCATCATCTAGGTTGGGATTGGATTAACTTGTAAACCCGTATGATTTTGGTCAATAAAGACCCACTTACTTTCCTGTATCTTTATGGGTACAGGATTGGAAATGAATACTTTGTAACTATGTGGAGTCACTTAAAAAAATTCTTTATAGAGACTGGCGATCTCTCCTTTTTTGCAGCTCGGTATTTTAAGGAGGCCCTAAAGCCCCCTTTCGAATTCCGAGAGCTGCTACGCCAATGTTATCAAATGGGGAACCGATCCCTGTTCTTGGTAGGCATCACTGGTTTTATCATTGGCTTGGTACTCACCTTGCAGTCCAGACCTACGTTAATTCAGTTTGGTGCTGTTTCCTGGATGCCCAATATGGTGGGGATTTCTATTGTTAGGGAAGTAGGTCCTGTTATTACAGCATTGATCTGTGCGGGGAGAATTGCATCGGGGATTGGGGCAGAGTTGGGCTCTATGAGGGTCACAGAACAGATAGATGCTATGGAGGTGTCTGGTACCAATCCCTTTAAATACTTGGTGGTTACACGTATCCTAGCCACCACGTTTATGTTGCCAATCCTAGTTGTTTTTGGCGACTTGTTGGCACTGTACGGTTCTGCCTTGGTAGAAAATATTAAAGGGGGCGTTTCTTTTCAACTTTATTTTAATACGGTTTTTAACGCATTAAACTTTTCAGATTTGGTGCCGGCAACTATTAAATCTTTCTTTTTCGGTTTTATTATTGGATTGGTGGGCTGCTACAAGGGGTATTATTGTAAAAAAGGAACAGCAGGGGTAGGCGTGGCGGCCAATACGGCGGTGGTAATGGCTTCCTTGCTGTTGTTTCTTGTAGATTTTATCGCAGTGTTTATTGCCGATATTTTTTACGAATTATGATATCGATATGGAAAATAAGGATCAGATAAAATATAAGGCAGAAGAACCGGACTCAGGGACGGTTATAGAAATCCGTGATCTTCGCAAGCGATTTGGCGATAACCATGTTTTAAACGGGTTTAACCTAACTTTAAAGAAAGGAAGTAATTTGGTGATTATGGGGAAATCCGGTTCTGGGAAATCCGTAATGATCAAATGTATTGTTGGGCTGGTAGCGCCAGATAGTGGAACCGTAAAAATACTGGGAAAGGAGATAAACAATTTAGATAGGGAGGCAATGGATGAATTGCGGTTAGATATAGGGTTTCTTTTTCAGGGAAGTGCGCTTTACGATTCCATGACGGTCCGTGAAAATCTGGAATTTCCGATGCGTAGGAACAAAAAAAAGTTGGGTATTAACAAGAATACCGAACCCTTGGTGCTAGAAGCTTTGGAAAATGTGGGATTGGCTCATGCTATAGACCTTATGCCTTCCGAACTTTCTGGAGGTATGAAAAGAAGGGTAGCCTTGGCACGAAGCCTGATTTTGAAACCTAAGGTAATTCTCTATGATGAACCTACTAGTGGCCTAGATCCCATTACCTCTAAAGAGATTATAGAATTAATGCACCGCATTCAAAAGATCTACGGCACAGCATCCCTCATTATTACCCATGATGTGGATTGTGCCCGAGTGATATCGGACCGAATCATCCTTTTGGTAGATGGCATAAATTATGCCGAGGGGACCTATGCCGAGCTATCCAAATCTACCGATCCAAAAGTAGCGGCATTTTTTAAAAAATAAGCTTATGGCAAAAACAAAATTGGAGAATTTAAAACTCGGGATATTTGTGGTTGTTGGCACCGTATTGTTGGTTATAGCTGCCTATTTAATTGGTAACAAGCAGAATATGTTTGGGAAAACAATTCCTATTAGCGCGATCTTTAAAAATGCAAACGGAATTCAGCTTGGGAACAATGTCCGTTTCTCCGGTATCAATGTGGGTACCGTAAAAAGGATAGAGATGATAAACGATACGGTTATTCGTATCCACATGATTATTGAGGAAAAAATGCAGCGGCATATAAGGAAAGACGCTGTGGCCTCCATTGGTTCCGATGGACTGGTGGGGAGTATGCTTATCAATATTGTACCTGGGGAAGGAACGGCTACCCATATTGGACCAGGGGACGAGTTAAAATCTTTAAGTAAGGTGGCCACTCAGGATATGCTTAATACCCTTAGCCTCACCAATATAAATGCTGCTTTGCTTACGGAAGACCTACTTAAGGTATCCCAATCCTTAACCCAAGGAAAAGGCACATTTGGAAGGCTGTTGAATGATACCCTTATGGCCCAAGAACTACACCAGACTATCACCAATTTAAAACACGCCAGTAGTCAGGCCAGTAGTATGATAGCGGAAATGACCGCACTTGTAAAGCAGGTGGATATGGAGAAAAGTGCTGCCGGGGTTCTCCTAAAAGATTCTATTTCCGGGGAAAAGATGCGGAGTATAATCGCACACCTAGAAAACTCCAGTTTTGAGATTCAAAAGATGTCCGAAAACTTACATTCGGTAATCGGGGAATTCAAGGAAGGGAAGGGCACCCTAAATTATTTGGCTACGGATACTACCTTGGTTCGTCAGTTAGAAACTACCATGGAGAACGTTACCCAAGGGGTGCAAAATTTTAATGAAGTTACCGAAGCCCTAAAACACAATTTCTTAACCAGAAGGTATTTTAGAAAGTTGGAAAGAGAACAGAAAAAGGAGGACAAGAAAGCAGTGGACTAAGTGTAATACACTGCTTTCTTGGCTAATTTACCCCTTATTTTCTTATGCTATTTCCCGCTTCTTCCAACCAATTTTAGTCTGTAAGGCAAGTACAATGGCCACAAAACAGACCAAAGCAATCATTACAAGCCATTTTATTTCTGGGAGTATCGCCTCTATGCCACCACCATAGACCGCTACCTTCCTAAATCCGCTTAAGAACTGCGTTAGGGGTATGTATTGGGCAATATGCGCTATGGCATCGGGCATCGCCATAGTAGGCCACGTAAATCCGCTTAAAATAAAAGCGGGAGTAGATATTACCATTAATAGCTCGGTGGCCTTTAGCTGATTGGGGATTAGTACGGAAAACAACATCCCTATCATCATGGAGGCAAGGCTTAGCAGGGCTACTAATACAAACATAGCGGGATTGTAAATAGCTACGTCAATATTAAAGAAGGGGATAAACCTACTTACAATAAGCCACATCAGGGGAATAAATAATAGGAAGGGTGCCGACTTTAATGCTATGTGATATAGGGAGTTACGACTTACGCCTTTGAGTTTGGAAAAATATCCATCCTCAAAATCCCGAGCAAAAACCAACGCCATGGCCAGAAATATAACCTGCTGCATAATACCTCCCAATAATCCAGGGAGCATAAAAGTCACATAATTGCCCGTAGAATTATACAATTTATTAAAATTGATCTTAAATGGCTCGTAGGACTTAGCAGCTATATCCGGGGCAAGGCCCTGCTTTTGAAGTCCTGCTATTTCAATTCCCGCATTGAGGGTCAACAGCACGGATTGGATATTTACACTGGCGGTATTGGCCGTTAAAATATTCCCCATATTAAGGTCTACCCTAATTTCTGGATATCGTTTTTGTAAGAGGTCTGCCTCAAAATTGGAAGGGATGGTGATCACGGCCACATAGCCTTTAGCAGGCATTTCCTGGGCAATATCTCCCGCCAAGGGCCGTACATCACTGACCCATAAGGCTTCGTTATCACCAAAAGCATCGATTACCTTATCTGAAGCAGGACTGTTGTCCTGATCTATAATCACAATGGGGAGGTCTAGTACCTTTGCTTGCTGATAAACAAAACCAAACATAATTCCATATAGAATGGGTGCACCAAAAAATATGGCGATGAGCACGTCGTTAGAAAATATGCGACGGAACTCCTCTTTTACCAAATGGATAAATTGCTTCATGCTTAGTTTTATTTAAGAAGTACAGTAGCGTTAATTAGGAACCGTTGCCCTTCCGCGTTTTGTTCCGGCACCAATTTTAGTTCGTAAATAGCCTCGTCCAACTTGTATAAGGGAGAGGTGCTGGTAATATCCGCATACCTCGGTAACTGCTTAATAGCAACAATTTTAGAAGTACTCTCTTCCTTGGTATAGGGATTTAATACGGTAAGGGATTGCCCAATCTTGTAATCATAAATCTTAGATTCACTAACCGTAAATCTAAAATAGACCGTATTGGTCTGGTACCCATTAAAAAGGGTATAACCCGGACTGGCCAATTCTCCTGGTTTTAGGGTAATGGTCTCTATGGACATATCCGTAGGTGCAATGATGTATCGCTCGTCTTCGGCAATTAACACCTCTTTTTTGGCACCTTGGGCCCTTTCTAACTGTCCCTTTGCCTGTGCCAAGAGTTCTTCCCTGGTCCCTACAGTAACTTCGGCTTGTTTGGCTTCCAAGGCATGTAACTGGGCCTTGGCCATTGCTACTTTCATCTGAGTTTCCTCATATTTTTGTGCGGGAACCAAAGAGTCCTTGTACATGGCAGTTATCCGTTTTAGGGATTCTTCCGCAAATTGTAATTGTGCCTTACTGGCTTCTACCTGACTCGCTATTTGTTGCAACTGCTCTTTGGTGGCCCCGTTATAGGCCATGTTCAATTGTCCTTGGGCAGCAAGAACAGCCCCCTCGGCCTGAAATAGTTTTGCGTCTATTTCGGGAACATCTATCAAGGCCAGGGTATCTCCCTGTTTAACTTTCTGTCCTTCAGTAACGTATACCTCGGCTATTCTACCGGCTAGTTTACTGCTAATAGCGAGGGTTTCAAACTTTACTTTTCCCCTTAGATCGGTAATTTCCTTATCGCGGTTACAACCGATTAAAAACAAGGTGGCGAAGCTTCCTATTATTATTGATTTATACATGATTTCTTTATTTGATAGTGAGATTAGTGAAATTAAAAACTAAGCTGTCCCTTGGCGTACAATAATTCTATAGCTGCCTTGCGCTGGTCGTAGTACGATTTCTGTAGTTGAAACTTTGATTGTTCAAGCTCGGTAAGGGCGTCCAATACCTCATTAACGGTGGTAAGTCCGTTTTTATACTGCTTGTTCGTCAGTTCGTAGTTAGATTCGGCTAAGTCTACCTCCAATTGCGTCATAAGGCTGGTCTCCTCAGCAGATTCCAACGATAATTGAGCCATGGTAATGCTTAAGGCTATCAATTCCTCGGTTTCCTTGATCTGTTCCCTATATTTTTCTCCCTCGATCTTGGATTGGTCACTTTTCAATTTTGACACAAAACCATCAAAAATATTCCATTTTACCCCTAGGCCCACATACCATTTTGGTTCCAAAAGGGAGAGGTCGTCCTCAATAAATTCGTAGTGTCCCTTAAGGGCTACTTTAGGAATAAAATTATTTCTTTCCATTTTGGATTTATAAGAAGTGGCCTTCTCTGCTTCTTTTAAAGCATTGATCTCATTGCGCTCTTTATTTTCCAGGGTTTCACTGATAGGAAAAGGCAATAGGTTGGGGCGTAGCGAATTCAAAAATTCCGGATCGGCTCCCGTGTATTGTTCTAAGACCGATCTCACCAATCTCTGTTGATTTTTGGCTTCCACCTGTTTGGTGGCCAATTTTTGCTTGGCCAGATTTAATTTCTGACGGTCTATAGGAGTAGCTAGCCCATTTTTGATGGCAGCAGCTACAAACTTCTCCTGTTTTTCTAAATATTGGGACATACTTTTTAGCACCTCTTCCGATTTTATGGCCAGGCCTAATTTATCATAGAGGTCTATAGTTTTTAATACCACTTTGTCCGACTCAATTTTATTAGCGATTTCCAGGGAGTTGTGTTTGTGCTTGCTGGCCTTGATGGCATTGCTTACCTGAAATCCGCTAAAAAGCACCCAATCTACATCTACGGACGATTTTAGGATGTTTTTTTTCTGTAGTGGCGGTATATCGCTCAGTGGAATTCCTGGAGGAAAGGGATCGTTAAAAGGTACGCCAATGGCCTCCTTAATCAGCAATTTTTGAGTGCCAATCAAGAGGTTTTCCATATCGTCATTAAAGGTGATGTCATCGTTTAGACGGGTATAACTTCCGTTTAAATGTACTTTGGGAAGGAAGGTATTCCGTGCTTTCTGGGTTTCCTTGCGTACCTGCTCCATTTCCAAACTGTTAATCTTAATGGAACTGTTCTTGGCTTTGGCCTCCTTGATCAATAACAGCAGGTCATCGCCGAGTTCTTGGGCATGTAGTCCATTTCCTATGTTCAGGAAAAATAGCACTACTAGGCCCCATAAATGGTTCGCCTTGTTCATCATTTTGAGTGGATTAAAAAAATTAAAAAACAAAATTACCTATCCGATATAAGGTTTCCTTTGATATAAATCAAAAAACGAATTACGGGATACCAGGCCTTTGCAATAAATTAATAGCCACCCAAAATAGACCTAGTCCTTTGCCCGGATTCGGCTGAGGGTCTCTTGGGTAATGCCCAGATAGGAGGCAATATGTCCCAAAGGGACCCTATGATATAGGTTGGGATATTCATTAATCATGAATAGGTACCGCTCCTTAGCCGTCTGGAATTGAATGGCATTTAGTTTTCCCATAATATCGCCCATCAATTTAATCATCAATTTTCTTCCAAAACGCTCCATTAGCGGGAATTTTTGAAACAATCGCTCTAAATCCTCCCTAGAAATGGAGTGAATAACGCTGTCTTCCAAAAGTTCCAAGTGGTAGGTGCTCTGCTTTTGATGGAAAAAACTTTCCATACTGGTTAAAAAATTCCCCTCGTTAAAGAACCAAGCGGTGATATCCTTCCCTTCTGCATTGTAGTAGTAACTGCGAGCCACTCCCTTTTCCATAAAATAAAGCGTATTGCATACTACCCCTGCCTTGGCTAGGGTCGTGTTTTTTTTCAAGAGGTTCTCCTTAAAACTAGACAGGATTTGGTCTAGGTCTTCCTCCGGGAAAGCTACCACGGAAAGTAAATGGTCTCTTAGTTTCATTCAGCGTCTTTAAGCTAGGAATGTAATAAATAATTTTAAAAATTAGGAAGGTATTGGCTAGTAAATATAGGGGTTTTTCCGCCTAAAAGGGATAAGCTGATATATCTCATATTTATAGAATAGTCGGCAGCATACTTTTGTCAAGTGAATCTATGAACTAGGACATAGGAGATGCTTGGGAAGCCTGCAATATTCTATATCCGTATTGAATTAACGAGGATAGTATGAGTAAAGCCGTTTACATTGCCACCACCGGACCAGACAGTGGAAAATCTATTGTTTCCCTTGGGCTAATGCAGCAGTTATTGGGGAAAACCGCGAAGGTGGGATATTTTAGACCGATTATAGATGATTATAAATTGGGAGGGATAGACAATCATATCAACACCATGATTAGTCACTTCGATTTAAAATTGAGCTTTCAGGAATCCTATGCCTATACCCGGAGCCAAGTAATCCTTAAAAAAAACCAGGGGAGAGAAGAAGAAATTATTAGCACCATCATTTCCAAATACAAGGCGATGGAGGAGCAGTGCGATTTTGTGTTGGTAGAGGGGACCAGCTTTTCTGGGGAAGGAGCTCTAATTGAGTGGGACATCAATGTGCTTATCGCAAAAAACCTGGGTATCCCGGCCATTATCATTAGTAGTGGTGTGGGGAAAACCCTAGAAGAGTTTGTGGGCAATATGCAAATGGCCTACGATTCTTTTAAGGATAAAGGGGTAGAAGTACTCTCCATTATTGCCAATAAAGTGCAGCAAGAGAATGTAGAGCTAGCTATTAACGGGTTAAAAAAGGATTTGCCGTCCCATGTCCTTATCCATGCCATTCCCCTAAACCCTGTGTTGGCCAACCCTTCCATCAAGGAAATTGTGGAAACCTTGGATGGGAAGGTGTTATTTGGTGGCAATTTCATCAACAATCAGGCAGGGGCCTTTAGTGTGGGTGCCATGCAACTGCGCAACTACCTAACTTTCTTAAAGGAAGATAGCTTGGTGATTACGCCAGGGGACAGGGCCGATATTATTTTAGGCGCCTTACAGGCCCATGAGTCGGCCAACTACCCCTCCATTTCTGGGATTGTACTTACCGGCGGCGTTATCCCCGAAGATTCCATTATTAAACTAATTGAAGGCCTTTCGGATGTGGTTCCCATCATCTCCGTAAAGGGCGGAACCTTTGCTATCACCAATAAGATAGGGGCCATAAAATCGCAGATTTATGCAGAAAACAAACAGAAAATAACCACTTCTATCCTCGATTTTGAAAAATATGTGGATGTGGAGATGCTAACAGACCGTTTAATCACTTTTCAGGCAGAGGGAATCACTCCTAGAATGTTCCAACATCAGCTATTAAAAAAAGCACAAGGCCATAAAAAACATATTGTTTTACCCGAAGGTACCGATGAACGAATCCTAAGGGCGGCCGTTAAAATATTGGCATCCAAAGCGGCCAAGATCACCCTGCTGGGGAATCCAGAGCAGATCCTGGATAAGATATCCAAATTGGATATAGACCTGGATGTAGAGCAATTGGCGATTGTAGAACCAAAAACCTCTCCTATGTTCCAGGAGTATGCAGCCACCTTGCACGAGTTGCGAAAGCATAAAAATGTAAACCTTGCCATGGCGCGAGACCTGATGGAAGATGTATCCTATTTTGGTACCATGATGGTCCATAAAGGCCATGCAGATGGCATGGTATCCGGGGCAGCCCATACCACCCAACACACCATTTTACCAGCCCTGCAGTTTATTAAGACCGCTCCTGGGGTTTCTGTGGTTTCCTCCGTATTCTTTATGTGTTTGGAAGATAGGGTAAGCATTTTTGGCGACTGTGCCATTAATCCCAACCCCACTGCAGAACAGCTGGCAGAAATTGCCATCTCTTCCGCAAGCAGTAGTCAGGCTTTTGGTATAGAACCTAGGATTGCGATGCTTTCCTATTCTTCCGGTAGCTCTGGCCAAGGACAGGATGTAGATAGGGTAAGAAAGGCTACGGAACTGGTAAAACAGCTTAGGCCAGATTTAAAGGTAGAAGGCCCCATACAGTACGATGCTGCGGTAGATATGGAAGTGGCAAAAAGTAAGTTGCCCAACTCCAAAGTGGCTGGCAGGGCCAATGTCTTCATTTTTCCCGATCTAAATACTGGAAACAACACCTATAAGGCGGTACAACGGGAAACGGGCGCCTTGGCTATTGGTCCTATGCTACAGGGACTTAATAAACCGGTGAACGACCTTAGTAGGGGGTGTACGGTAAGCGATATATACAATACGGTCCTTATAACTGCTATACAAGCCCAAGGTTTATAAGGGGATAGTTGGATAGAAGTCATTAAGAAACCAAAGAAATAGATGCATATGAAAATTCTGATCATTAATTGCGGAAGCTCGTCCATAAAATACCAATTAATGCACATGCCCACGGCCCAGGTGCTCTGCCAGGGGATTGTAGAGCGTATAGGATCCCAGGATGCTATCTTTATCTATAAAACGGATAAAGATGAAGTAAACAAGACCCTAGCCGTAAAAAACCATAAGGAGGGACTGGAAAAAATAGCCACTTGGTTGGTAGATCCGGAGCTAGGGGTATTAAAAAATGCCTCCGAAATTGATGCCGTAGGACATCGAGTAGTCCACGGGGGAAATGGATTTTATAGAACCACGGTTATCAACCAAAAAGTAAAGGACAAGATCCATGAGCTATCAACCCTAGCCCCTTTGCACAACCCCCATAATCTGGAGGGCATTGTATTGGCAGAGAAGTTTTTTAGTGAAGCCAAGCAGGTAGCGGTTTTTGATACGGCCTTTCACCATACCATCCCTACCAAGGCCAGCAAGTATGCCATGCCCAATACGTTTTTTGAAGACCACAAAATTCAGGTGTACGGATTCCATGGGATCAGTCATAAATATGTTTCGGAAAAGGCCAATACCTACCTCCACAAAAAAGACTCAAAACTCATCAGTATCCATTTGGGGAATGGCTGCAGTATCACCGCTGTTCAAAATGGGAAGAGTATAGACCATAGTTTGGGGTTTACCCCTTCTAATGGACTTATTATGGGTACTCGCTCTGGGGATATAGACCATGCCCTAATTTTTTATCTGGTAGACACTTTGGGTTATCAACTGGATGAGGTAAAGACCTTGCTCACCAAAAAAAGTGGCATGTTAGGACTCACCGGGCATGTAGACCTTAGGGATATACAGGCAGAAGCCGAAAAAGGAAATAAAGACTGTGTGTTGGCACTGGAGATGAATGCATACCGAATTAAAAAATATATCGGCGCCTATGCCGCAGCGATGAACGGCTTGGACGCCATCGTATTTACTGCCGGAATTGGTGAAAACTCCTCCGTATTACGGAAAATGGTTTGTAGGGATATGGAATTCCTTGGACTGGAATTGGATGCAGCGAAAAATGAAATCCGCAATGCTGAAATCAGGGAGATAAACACCCCAACTTCCCGAGCCAAGATCTTGGTAGTGCCTACCAATGAAGAACTGGAAATTGCCAAGGAAGCCTATAAGAAAGTCACACAATCTGCAGAGGTAGAGTAGGGTAGATTTTTGGTTGTTACTTCATTTTCAGGATCTTGATTAATTATAAATATCACAAAAAGATTATCTTAGTCTGTGATAGGATTTCAGCAGCGGTAGGAAATCGATAGTGGATTCCATACGCCCAAGATGGGAGGATAGAAGGTGGGTATGACAGCAGTAGAAGAATTTATATATCAATACGAAGATGACCAAAGGAAGATTATGCTCTTCTTACATAATTGGTTGGCCTCAGATTTAAACCTAACCTGCAAAATGCGGTACAAGATCCCGTTTTACGATGG
>NZ_VVIN01000007.1:0-95501 GCF_008711145.1 Arenibacter lacus | reverse complement strand
GAAGATATGGGAGACTTCTATAGGATTCCCGCAGATAACAGGGATCTTAACTATAGCAAGTTTTTCTCTGAAGGAGAAACAGATATTAGCGTTATAGAGGATTACCACTCCCACAACACGCAACAATTGACCAATAATGCTTTAAAGGAGACCTTGTTAAATTTAAAATATATCAAAAACAATCTATAAATGAAGGGAGCCTTTACAATTGAAGGATCAAGTTTCGTGGACCAGCGAGGGGAAATAAAATTCTTTAATTCCTTTGATATGTCCAAGGTGGTCCGCTTTTATGAAATAACCCCCTCCTCCACAGATATAATTCGTGCCTGGCAAGGTCATAGTTTTGAAAAAAAATGGTTCTATTGCCATAGCGGTAGTTTTGTGATCAATATCGTAAACATAACCGACCATAATAGTCCCGCTACCGAGGTAGGCCCCAAAAGATTTGAACTAAATGCCGACAACCCTTTCATATTGGAAGTCCCTGGTGGAAATGCTACAGGCTTTAAAGCAAGCTTGCCACATTCCAAATTAATGGTGTTTTCCAACTTTACCCTAGAGGAATCCGCCAAAGATGATATCCGTTTTCCGATAGAGACGTGGAAAGCAACATGGTGATGCAATTCATATCAGTCAATTTCAATAAGAAAACCTTAAATTGCAGTATACCAATAAGGTTTCCCTATAAACCTTACCACCAAATTAATAATTATTGAAGAAGAAAGAAGGATGAAAAAAATTGGAATCACCGGACAGGCCGGTTTTATAGGCAACCATCTTTACAATACTTTATCACTGGACGATACGGTTAGTTTGGTCCCTTTTGAGCGTTCCTATTTTGGGAACCAATCATTATTGGAAGATTTTGTAAGTAAGTGTGATGTAATTGTACACTTGGCTGCCATGAATCGCCATGAGGATCCCAAAGTTATATACAATACGAACTTAGAATTGGTAAATAACTTGGTAAAAGCCTGCCTTTCCAAAAAAGCAACCCCTCATATTATTTTTTCTTCTTCCTCACAAGAGGAGAGTGACAACCTTTATGGACGCTCAAAAAAAGAAGGGAAGGAAATCTTTATGGATTGGGCGAAAAAAGAAGGCGGTAAATTCACCTCCCTTACCATCCCTAATGTGTTTGGTCCTTTTGGCAAGCCCAACTACAATTCTGTGGTAGCTACTTTCTGCCATAAGGTAGCCCACCATGAAACACCTAGCATCATCAAAGATAGTAATGTAGGCCTTATTTATGTCAATGAACTGGTACAGGTATTTATAACCGCTATCAAGAATGAGCAGGTAGGAAAGGAGCACTTTACCAATTCCTCAGAGATAAAGATTGCCCCTACCAAAACCATCAAAGTGTCGGAAATCCTAGCGTTACTACAGCGTTATAAAAGAGATTATATGGAGAAGGGAATTTTTCCAAATTTGGAGGCCGATTTTGAAAA
Source organism: Arenibacter lacus (assembly GCF_008711145.1). Taxonomy (NCBI): domain Bacteria; kingdom Pseudomonadati; phylum Bacteroidota; class Flavobacteriia; order Flavobacteriales; family Flavobacteriaceae; genus Arenibacter; species Arenibacter lacus. The sequence continues at coordinate 94,050 of NZ_VVIN01000007.1, read as the reverse complement.
GGCGCTTTTCAATACCTTTAGATGCTATGTCCCCACTGATCATTATCCGGTTAAATACACCAAACACACGGACAACAGAGGGAGTTTTGTAGAGATAGCAAGAACTCAAACCAGTGGTCAGTTCTCATTTTCCACCACGGTTCCCGGAGTTACCAGAGGCAACCATTTTCATACCCGAAAAGCGGAGCGCTTTGCTGTAATAAGCGGTAAAGCACTCATTCAACTACGAAGAATTGGAACCGATGAAGTCATAGATTATTACCTAGATGGGGAGGAGCCGGCCTATGTAGACATGCCAATTTGGTACACCCATAATATTAAAAATATTGGCGATACAGAATTGGTTACTTTATTTTGGATCAATGAGCCTTACGACCCGCAGGATGCCGACACTTATTTTGTAAATGTTTAACCAACATAAAAACATCAACCTTGAAAAAGCTTAAAGTAATTACCGTGGTGGGGACGCGACCTGAAATAATCAGGTTGGCCTGTGTTTTAAACGCTCTGGATGCCAATGAGGCCATTGCACATACCTTGGTTCACACCGGACAGAACTACGATTACGAACTCAATGAAATATTCTTTGAGGATTTGGGCATCAGAAGACCCGATTATTTTCTAAATGCAGCAGGTAAAAATGCCTCGGAAACCGTGGGCAATATCATTATAAAAATAGACCCCCTCCTAGAGGAAATAGATCCTGATGCTTTTTTAGTGCTAGGAGATACCAACTCCTGTCTCTGTGCTATTCCCGCCAAGAAACGGAAAATCCCTGTTTTTCATATGGAAGCCGGCAACCGTTGTTTTGATCAGCGTGTGCCGGAGGAGACCAATCGGAAGATAGTAGATCATATAGCAGATATTAACCTTACCTATAGCGATATCGCAAGAGAATATTTGTTGCGTGAAGGCTTGCCTCCAGATCGAGTCATAAAAACGGGCAGCCCTATGTACGAAGTATTGGGGAAATTTAAGGAAAAGATAAAAGCCTCTAATGTCCTAGAAAAACTACAGCTAGAAAAACAGCAGTTTTTTGTAGTCTCCTCCCATAGGGAAGAGAATATCAATAATCCAAAGAATTTTGAAGGGCTGATTTCCTCCCTTAACAAAATTGCTGAAAAGTACAACTACCCTATCATTGTATCCACCCATCCCCGAACTAGGAACATGTTAGATGAAAAAAAGATAAAAACTCATAAAAACATCCAATTTCTAAAACCCTTGGGATTTTCGGATTACAACGCACTACAGTACCATTCCTTTGCAGTGTTGTCTGACAGTGGCACTATCTCCGAAGAATCGTCCATATTAAACTTCAGGGCACTTAATATTAGGGAGGCCCATGAAAGACCGGAAGCCATGGAAGAAGCTTCCGTAATGATGGTGGGGCTAAATCCAGAACGTATTCTACAGGCGCTGGCCGCTTTGGAAGTCCAAGAAAGAAATCCCAATAGAAATTTTAGACCCGTAACGGATTATTCCATGCCAAATGTTAGCGAAAAAGTAGTACGAATTATAATTTCCTATGTTGATTATATCAACAGGGTAGTTTGGTCTAAAGATTAAGGTATATGAGGATTGTATTTTTAGCCCTTGCCTTCCCAAGAATTGAGAAGACGCAATATTTATATACGGATTTAGTAGTACAACTCCATAATCATGGACACGAAGTTCTGGTGGTAGCGCCCGCCTACGAAGAAGATCACAAGGGTCTTGTAGTGGAGGCGGGAATTAACGTGCTAAGGGTTCCTACGATGGACCTGTTTGATGTGGGCCTAATAATGAAAGGAATTGCCAATCTACTTCTTCCCTATCAATATAAAACGGCCCTGAAGAAATTTGAGATTGACTTGGATTTCGATTTGATCATCACCCCTACTCCTCCCATTACTCTTTTTAGTGTAGTTCATTGGTTAAAGAAAAAATCTAATGCAAAGGTTTACTTAATATTAAGGGACATCTTTCCACAGAATGCAGTTGACCTTGGCCTTATGCACAAAAATAGCATTGTCCACAGCTATTTCCGAAAAAAGGAGAGAAAATTATATGCCATTTCAGATCGTATTGGCTGTATGTCTCAAGGTAATAAGGCGTATGTTATAAAGCATAATACGCACCTAAATCCAAGCAAACTTCATTTATTGCCCAACTGGGCAAATCTTTTGCCCCTACAAACTGAAGAAGAAAATGAAGTATTAAAACAACAAGAGGGATTAACCAACAAGTTTATCGTGATTTTTGGCGGGAATATAGGTAAACCTCAAAAATTAGAAAATATTGTTGACCTTGCCATTGCCTGTAGGGATAAATCCGATATCCTATTTTTGATTTTTGGATATGGCAGTGAATATGATTCCATAAGAAACTTAATTCAGAAAAAAAATGTTACTAATATGGAATTGAGGGATGGCGTGGGCCACAAGGAGTACTTTAAACTTGTCCAAATCGCGGATGTAGGATTAATATCACTAAACGAAAATTTCACCATTCCAAACACCCCTTCTAAAGCATTATCTTATTATAACGCCAAAAAGCCAATTTTAGCTTCCATTGACTTGAATACCGATTTTGGAACGGATTTGGAAAAAATTAATGCGGGATTATGGGCCGAAGCAGGAAAGACAACTCAATTAAAAGAAAAGTTGATGATTCTTTATCAAAATGAAGAATTAAGAAGGCAAATGGGAGAAAACGGATACATTTATATGAAAACTCAATTATCCTCCCAGATAGCCTATGATACCATACTGAGAGAGATTAAAGGGGGGTAAGGTATTTGAACTCAATAACTTTAAACATATTTTTTCTATTTTAGATAGCTCACCAAGAAAAAAAGCTAGTACACCTTTATTTGACCGCTTTTAACAAACTAATCAACCCATCATTATGTACAAAACCTTTCTTAAACGAATTCTGGATGTGGTAATTTCTGTAATAATGTTACTCCTGTTAAGCCCTATTTTCATTGTCGTTTTTATAACCCTATTCATTGCCAATAACGGAAAACCATTTTTTTTCCAATCGCGTCCCGGCCTTCATGAAAAAATCTTCAAGATTATCAAGTTTCGGTCCATGAACGATAAAAAAGATAAAAACGGGAAGTTATTACCAGATGAAGATCGCTTGACCAAAGTTGGTCTATTTGTAAGAAAAACATCCTTGGACGAAATACCTCAACTCTTAAATGTACTAAAAGGGGATATGTCCCTAATTGGCCCCAGACCCTTGCTTATTTCTTATCTGCCTTTATACAACGAAGAACAGAAAAAAAGACACCTTATTAAACCAGGAATTACAGGTTGGGCCCAAGTAAATGGGAGAAATGCCATCTCTTGGCAACAAAAATTCGCCTATGACGTATGGTATGTAGAGAATTGTTCTTTTCTATTGGACTGTAAGATTCTTTGGATGACCTTCCTAAAAGTGGTTAAAAGGGAAGATATTTCTTCGGCTACGAGTGCTACCATGGAGTTTTTTAAAGGTAATTAACCAGGAACCTTAATTTTTCGTCACAGTAGCTCAGTTTTTAGCTTTCCCCGCCCCATCTTATCCTACCAATTATTTATGCCAATCACATTTTGCTCAATATATGAAAACACCGCAAATTTAAGCCCTATAATTCGCCCTGAACCTACCAAGCCACCACCCTGTTTTCAATTGCTAAATCTTAATACCTCTGGTCGAAATTATTATACCTTGGACGAGAATTCAACCAAATAATTTCTTTTCCCCAGAAAGAGTTGTAGCTTAAAATTATATCAGATTATTAAATAGTAACATCCATGATTTAGAGGTACTACTTATTGCTTAATAGGATTTTGGGCACTTATTATATGAGGTGGAACGGTTAAAACAACCAACTATTTTTACGCTTTACTTACCCCAATAATAGGAAACGCAATCCAATGTTGTAATACAAATATGACTAAGAGCATATTGTTTTCAATCGTGGTGCAATGCCAATAGAATTGAAGTCATAATCAAAGTACCCTAATCTAAAATTATCGTGGAGAAAATGTCTTTTTGGTTTTGCAATAGGGGACAATAAAATTACTGCCTTACATATGAAGCTAAGCATCATAATTCCATGTTATAACATGGAAAAATATTTACCAACATGCCTGGATAGTCTCCTGGACCAAGGATTGGATCCGGCCACCTATGAGGTTATAGTAGTCAATGATGAATCCAGGGATAAAACCCTAGAAATAGCAAAGGCCTATGCTAAAAAGCATCACCAGATAAAAATCATAGATAAAAAAAATGCTGGGGTCGGGGCTGCGCGAAACTCGGGGTTTGATGTGGCACAGGGCACCTATATTTACTTCTTGGATCCGGATGACTATTTGGCCCAAAAGGTATTACCAAAGCTATTGGCCACCATTGAGAAATATCAATTAGACATATTAACCTTTTATAGCCTAGAGGTTAAGGACAACAGTAAACCCACTTCTAACAATAAAGATACCGTCCCCGGTACAATAAACGTACAGGACGGAATAGGTTATATCGCTACCTACAAATTTAAAAATGAAATTTGGTGGTATCTCATTAGGCGAGAGTTTATGGTGAACAGTGGAATTCGGTTCATAGAAGGAAAGTGGATGGAAGACGCCATTTTAACCGCCCAACTTTTTACCAAGGCCCAGCGGATAGCACATATGGATCTGGATGCACATAGGTATCGCATTCTTCCCACCTCTGCCATGCGGAACAAATCTCCAGAACATTACAATAAGGTAATCTATGACAATGCCAATGCAGCAGAAGTGTTTGACACCTTAATAAACAGTATTCCACCAAAACACAAAGATTCCCAAGCGTGTATTACCCGACTTAAGACAAGACAACAGTCCTTTGTATTCTTTTTATTAGTAAGACTTATGAAATCGGACATATCGGTAGAGAAGGTTCCCGAAATGCTCTCTAGGTTTCAAGAAATTGACGCCTACCCTCTAAAAAAGTTTATTGGGCCAGATTATAATGGTTTAGACTACTCATTTATGGTGTTCATCTTTAATAATAGACCTTTAATCAATCCCTTTATTAGGTTTTTTAGAACTTTCTATAAATTAGTCAGATGAACATTATTATAACCTCTGCAGGAAGAAGGGTGTCCTTAGTAAGGGCATTCCAAAAGGAAGTGACTAAGTTGGCCCCCAACGGTAAAGTCTATGCTGCTGACGCCAATCCAAAGCTATCGGCCGCATGCCTTGTGGCCGATGAATCTGTAGATCTACCATACTTAGACCACCCAGAGTATATTGATATCCTACTACAATACTGTCTAGATAATTCCATTTCCTTGGTAATACCTACCATAGACACGGAGTTATTGTTGTTAGCCAAACATCGGGAACAATTTGAGACTAACCAGATCCATGTTGTAATCTCTTCCGTAGATTTTATTTTAAAGTGTCGGGATAAAAGGATAATACATGAGTTTTTTACTTCCAAGGGTATCTCAGTAGCTAAAGAATACCAAAAGGATAGCTATTCCTTTCCATTATATATTAAACCGTTGGACGGGAGCAGAAGCGTAGATAATTATATTATTAGATGCAAAGAAGAGCTGAGAGACTTCCACTTCAGTAATGAAAAATTAATGTTCCTAGAATATTTAGATCATGACCATTACGATGAGTTTACCTGTGATCTGTATTACAACAAACAGGGTTCCTTAAAATGTGTGGTCCCAAGAAAACGAATAGAGGTACGGGACGGGGAGGTAAATAAGGGGCTAACCCTTAACAACGAATTGGTTCCATATATAAAAAAGCATTTAAAAACAATTGAAGGTGCAAGGGGCTGTTTAACTGCCCAATTTTTTATGCATAAAACCAATCACACTATTTATGGGATAGAAATTAACCCCAGATTTGGGGGTGGGTTTCCCCTCACCTATCTGGCAGGCGCCAACTTCCCAAAATGGATCCTTGAAGAATATCTCCTAGGAAAAGAAATAAAGGACAGTTTTGAGGTGTGGGAAAGCAATTTGCTGATGATCAGATATGATGACGAAATATTATTGCATGGATATGAAAGTTGATAATAAAAGCGTAATAGTATTAGACCTGGACGATACATTGTACAATGAGATCGAATTTCTAAAATCGGCTTATATGGAAATAGCCCGTGGCCTAGAAAAGCACAACCACCTTCCATTGTATGCCAAAATGATTTCCCTGTATCGAAGTCAAAAGGATGTCTTTGGTATTCTTGCCGATTACTACCAAGTCTCCAAATCCGGGTTAATTTCCAAATACAGACAACATCAACCTAAAATAAAATTATTTGACGGGGCAAAAGAATTACTGGAAAACATTAAGAAGTATAACGGAAAAATAGGAATCATCACCGATGGTAGAACTCAAACGCAAACAGCCAAGATAAAAGCCTTGGGAATTGCTTCCTATTTGGATCATATCGTAATCTCAGAAGAAATTGGAACTGAGAAGCCACACCCCAACAACTATAAGGAAATGGAAAACACCTTTGGAAAGGGGTCCTATTCTTATATAGCCGATAATTTAAAAAAAGACTTTATCACACCAAATATCTTGGGATGGGATACGGTAGGACTGATTGATAACGGGCTGAACATCCATACCGAAAACCATCTCTATTTTAATAAAGAACATGAACCAAAAAAGTACGTCTCCTCCCTTGGAGAGATTAATATAGTTGCTAGGTGATTTTGGTATTGGCAGTAGCTCATAACTGTCATACGTATTGCCATAGATAAAAGGTGCTGCTATTGTTGGAAAGTACTATAGGTAAGATAAAACAAGAGCTAAAATTATAATTTAAGATGTTGATCCCCATTTATAAATATTTTTTTTAATAGTCAATGATAGAAATTATAAAAGACAGAGCGGAATGGAGTTCACTTCTTGGAAAAGTGGAGTGCTATGATTTTTATCATACCTATGAATACCATTTAATATCCAAAAAGCAGGACGAGGAACCCATATTGCTTAAATACTCCGAAAGCAATATATTGATTGCTATCCCCTTATTGCTTAGAAGTATCCCTAATTCGAATTACAAGGATTGTACCTCCGTTTATGGATATAGCGGTCCAATCTCCAATAATGTTGATGATAATTTTGACGCTACTGCTTTCGCATCAAAATTTCAGACGTTTTTAATTGAAAACAACATTGTCACTATTTTTTCGAGACTTAACCCTTTTATTCCCAATCAAATCTTCTGCATAAAAGGATTGGGAAGTATTAGCAGTTTGAGTGAAGTGGTCAATATCGATATTACCAAAGATGAAGAGGATCAAAAAAAAGGGTATAACAAAAGGCTACGGACCCATGTGAACAAAGCTAGGAGAGAGTGTTACGTAAGAGAAGCAGCAACTAAAGAGGATATAAGGCAATATATTGCTTTGTATTATGATAATATGAAAAGGGTAAATGCAAAACAGGAGTATTTCTTTGGTGAAGAATATTTTTTTGAACTATTAAATGCAACCGATTTTAATGCTAGGATTTTATTGGCCTTGAAAAAAGAAACCAATAAGATCATTGCAGGAGCCATGTTTATTGAAAGCAATAAAATTGTACAGTATCACTTATCGGGTTCAGATGCTAATTTTATGCACCTTTATCCTATTAAATTGTTAATAGATGAAATGAGACTGACTGCAAGTAGGGATAATCTCATTTATTTTAATCTTGGTGGTGGTGTAAAAAACAGTAAGGATTCTCTATTTGATTTTAAAGCGAGTTTCTCCAAGGATTTTAAGCCCTTTAAGGTATGGAGATATATTATTAATAATAAGGTTTACGAGGAGTTGGTAGCCAAAAAACAAGAAAAGGAATGCGCTATTTTCCACAAGGAGTGCAGCCTCTTTTTCCCCTGTTACCGATGTAATATTTAATCCATTTTAGATTATGAACAACAATCCGTTTTCTTCGAAAACGTACACTACCACCTGGCTTCAACACTTTAGGCCCTCGGCGCAAATATCCTCATTCCCCTTTTTAAAGGGCATCAGCTTTTATAAACACCCATTTCTGCCTCTTTACACCAATGTGGGCAGAAATATGACCAAGGGTATGTGGTACTCTTTAGAGAACGAAAAGATAAACAGGGAGGTGAAAAACAAGGTGCTGCTTATCTATGACGTACCTGAACAGGCAGTAACCACAGATGGATTAGCAAGTGGTCGGTTGAAAAGGGAAAAAATAATCCAGTATCCCGGTTTTTTATTAGACCTAGCGCCTTTCAAGGATTATAATGACTATTTACTTCAAACGTTTAGCAAAAGCAGTAGGTATAAGCTAAATAAATATATAAAACGGTTGGAAACCTGTTTTGATATTCGCTATAAAATGTACCATGGAGAAATAAAGAAAGAAGAGTACTACTTTGTCTTTGAACATTTTGAAGCCTTGTTACGAAAAAGGTTCCTTCAAAAACAAATAACCAATAATAACCTTGAACCCAAAGAATGGAACTTCTATAAAGAAGCTACTTATCCCATGATCCTTGAAAAAGATGCAGCCTTATTTGTAGTCTATAACGGAAAAACCCCCATAGCTGTAACCCTAAACTATATACAGAACAACGCCCTGATAGATGCAATAACGGTCTTTGACATCGATTTTGAGAAATTCAATCTTGGATCCATCAATATCATGAAATTGGTTGAATGGTCCTTGGATAACAACTTAGGAGTCTTTGATTTCTCCAAGGGATATTACGAATACAAAAAGCGGTGGACCAACAAAGCCTATAATTTTGAATATCACCTTCTTTACGATGGCACTTCCCCCCTATCCACACTTTTAGCATGGAATATTAAGAACTATTTTAAGCTAAAGCAGTATTTAAGGGAAAAGGACCTTAATACCAAATTCCATAAATTAAGCTTTCTGTTAAAGAACAATAAGTCTGTAAAAGATGAAAAAACCAAGTTTACTTTCTCACCCATGGAGGAAAGATTGGTATTGGAAAATTATAAGGAAGTCACAAAAGATAGCAGCGAGTGGAATCAACTACGCACTATGATATTCGAGTTCCTATACCTCAACAGCGAAGCTGAAAAGGATTTAACCATTAAACAGCATACCAATAACAGTTTTATTTTTATAGGCAAAAAGGAGCGCGTACTTCTTTCCATCTTATAGTACAATACCAAGCACGGAAAAAGCAGAAAAAGACATTATACCAGACAGTGATCTTTTTATTTTTTCAATACATAGTTCCCAATAACCAAGTAGTCTAAACCAGTAGAGTAAAAGCATCTCAAGGCATCTTTGGGGGATTCAACTACGGGCTCTCCCTGTATATTAAAACTTGTATTTAGAACAACTGGCACCCCTGTTTTATTTCCTAATTTTTTGATTACATCATAATATCGAGGATGCAGTTCTTTCCTAACGGTCTGCAATCTAGCACTCCCATCAACATGGGTAACGGCCGGGATTACATTTTGTTTGTCCTTGAGCACATTACAAACTTTTAACATAAATGGATCTTCCACATCCAAGTCAAAAAAATCATTTTTAGCATCTATAATGGCAGAGGGGGCAAATGGTCTGTAGGCCTCCCTAAATTTGACCTCCGAATTTATTTTATCCTTCATATCCGGATAAGCAGGATTAGCCAAGATGCTCCTACTACCCAAGGCTCTTGGACCTATTTCCATAGGGCCCTGAAACCATCCCAATATTTTACCCTTCTCTAATAAAGTAGCTGCTACTTCACAAATATCTTCATGATACTCATACGGGAGCTTAGCCCCCTTTATGGCTTGCTCAATTTCATCATTGCTATAACTGGTACCTACATATGGATTGTCATGAACAAAGTCCCTAGGCTTCCCCAATATACCGTTGTATAAGTAATAGGCAGCACCAATTGCTGTTCCATTATCCCCCGCAGCAGGCATAACATATACGTCCTTAAAATTACTTTCCCTTACAATGCGACCATTCATGACACTATTTAAAGACACACCACCAGAGATCACCAGGTAGTCGGCCTTTGTTTTCTGATAGAGGATCTCACAAATTTCCAGCACTCTCTCTTCCAAAACCTTTTGAAAGGCAGCAGCCACATCCATGTGATGTTGTTCTATCTCTCCCCCCTTTTCCCTAGGTTCCCCAAAAGTAGCATAGAACTTTTTAGAACATCGTTTACCTACAATATTCTGGAAGTTAAAATAACTTAGATCTACTTTTATTTGACCGGTACTATCAACGGCTACCAACTTTCTAGCTTCCTCAATATAAGTTTCGGAATTTCCCATTGGTGCCAAGCCCATGGTTTTCCCTTCATCATAATTTGGTATAAATCCACAAAACTCAGTAACCGCTTCATAGAATGAGCCTAAGGAATGTGGAAAATAGCTCTGGGTAAAACATGCTACTTTATTACCGTTTCCATAACCCAACCAGGATGTGGCCCATTCTCCAGATCCATCTATACCCAGTAGGGCTGCCTCCTTGTAAGGTGACACAAAAAATGACCCTGCAACGTGTGTCAAATGATGTTCTATAAAATGAACTTTGGGCGATTTGGTCCCATTCCTAAATACATTATTGTACCAAATCCAAAAACGACGTTGTTTTGCATAGGCATTTACCACATGATGTCCAAAAAACGGCATAAAACTAGATGCATGCCCCATTAAATGCACCACTTTCCTAGACCAATTGGTGGTAGGCTTAATAGAAACGGCGATATGATCTATATCCTGAAATGATAAATTGGCCAGTTCCAAGCATTTTTCAATAGCAAGCAAAGGGAAAGCCGTGGTGTGTTTATCACGATTTAACCTTTCTTCCTCTATAGCAGCAACCATTTTGCCATCTATCACAATACATGCAGTAGAATCGTGAAAATAATAATTAAGCCCAAGTATTACCATCCAGTCGAATATTTAACTAATTCTGTTTTAGTATTATGGATAAATTTAATTAAAATGAAACAATATTATTAATATAACTGCTATTTAATTAACATTTAAATTCTTACTCGGAAATATTAATATCACATTCGTATAATAAGCACCTTTTTTAAAACCGGCCCCTCTAAATATGCTGCCACCTTCCCCTCCATTTTAATTTTATGGTATTGTATTCAACGATCCGATTCCCTTTCATGATAACTTTCTACTCCCCTAGAATCGGCATTTTCACCCACGTTTATTCTCAATGCAAAAATCCTATATAACATAGTTTCTTTATTAAAAAGAAGCCTCCAACTAAAAACTAGGTAAGGATTATATGAAGTCTACCATAATTATGGATTTGCTTTGGAAACAACTAGTAGGATGATGGGAATATTTCTCTATCCGTATCATACAAGGCCCCTCATTTTAATTGAAAAAGAACACCTTTTTATTGTCTATCATCGAGTAATTAAGAGAACAATCTTCGAATATTTATACCTTCACAACAGATCTATTTACCTTAATAGCCACAGGGGGATGATGGCTTTATTATATTCAAGAAGAAAGACAATATTGTGAAACCACAGATAAATTTCAAATTATACGGAGTTCATCCAATTAAGGGACATCCTATACGATCCAAAACTCCTAGCACTAAACTAAAACCTACCTGCGGAGTGTTCACAATTGAAATCAGCTTTAATAACCTCTCTTACATTCCTTTAAAAAATACAAATACATAATCACCACCTACCCTTTACCCAACAAACCGTATATAATAATTAAGCTATTGCAGAATAAACCCCTTAAAAAACCAAATGGAAACTAGCATGGGAACAAAAACAATACTAAGGGAGCAAGTTGCTTCCAAATTAGGTCTAATGTTCTACACCTTTATAGAAAACCGTGTTCCGCCATTTTATTCTGAGAAAATAGTTAACAACCTAGACAACAATAGCGTTGTAAAACTGCCTAAATCCAAGGATACCAATAAAATAAAAAATAGGGTATATAGGGTGACCAACGTTCCTGATTATTTAAACTTGGAACTAGACTTTGGAAAAACACCACTAAAGTGTACAAGAATATCCCAGTACCAAGGTTTTCTGGTGAATTTAATAGGTATTAATGACAGCAAAACCTATTTAGAGCAACAACTAAGTAAAAGAAATATAAAGAATCTCTATGCAAAACAACGTAAATTGGAAGGAAGTCATAAGATTTCGTATACCTTTCATTACGGAGATATTTCAAGAACTCATTACGATTTTCTTTTTACAGAGTTTTATAATATGCTGGAACAGCGATTTTTGGAAAAAAGAATGTATAACAACAACTTACTAAGTTGGAAGTATTATTTTGAACTAGTCTATCCCATGATTCTGGAAAAAAAAGCCTCTTTATTTGTAATTTATGATGGAGAAAAGCCAATCACTATTACCCTAAATTTTCATTTGCACAACATTGTTTCCAGCTATATTCAAACCTATGACATAAACTACTCCCATTACAACATGGGCGATATTAGCATGCTAAAGCATATAGAATGGTGTAAAAAAAATGACTTCATCATTTTTGATCTTGGTATGGGCCATACAGATTACAAGATTAAATGGTGTAATCATATTTACCGTTATAGTCACCACCTTTTTTACAACCCTAAATCCCTTATTTCGAGAGCTAAGGCTACCTTATTGATATTTAAATATAGATTAAGACAATATTTAAGAGATAAGGAAATTATTGGTAAAAAATTCCAGATGAACAAAATCCTGTATATAACTAGGGCTAAAAAATTGGCCAATTTCAATTGGAAAGAATCCTAACACTACCAAAAACAACTACTTCTAATAAATAAACCATGGTACGGAATTGTATATTCATATCCTTTTCTTTTTTAATGGGACCTCTAGATAATATTGAAACCGTTTTTTGCTTAACAATTCTATTTATTAAAATATAAGGTATGAGGGTAAAGAGAATCGATTTATTTGCAGATTTATTCGAAAAAGAAAATGGTATCCCGGATATTTACAGAGGTGTGCAATTTGCCAGCACCCTAATAACATGTAATTCCCAAACAGCCAGCACCCCTGAATTACCAGTTTATTCCGTGAAATTTGTTCCAGATTATTTGACTTTTCCGTTAACCAACAACACTCTTTTTCATTCCAAAATAATACCCCAAGTAAAAGGGTACTCTGCAAATTTGGATGGCTATTCAAAGGTTGAAAGTTATGTGAAAAATCAATTCAGATCCAATTCAAAAACTATCCACAGGTATGTGAAGCGGTTGGAATCTTGTTTCAACATCGAATATAAAATGTACTATGGGGAAATAGAGAAGAAAACCTATAATTTCATAATGGATTCCTTGGCAGATATGTTGCAAAAAAGGTTCCGCCAGCTAAATGCAAAGAATGAAAGTGATTCTAAATGGGAACACATAAGAAAAATTGCTTACCATCTAATCTTGAAGAATAGAGCCTCCTTGTTTGTGATTTATGATGATGAAAAACCCATAGAGATTTCCCTGAATTTTCATTATCACGGTATACTTTTTAGCGCTATTTCATCCTATGACATTGATTATTCAAAATTTGGTCTTGGGCATGTCGAAATTTTCAAGCAAATAGCATGGTGCATAGAGAATGACCATTTGGTATTTGAAATGGGCAGGGGCGATTTAGATTATAAGCGTCGCTGGAGCAATCAAATATATAATTTTGAGCATCATATCCATTATCGTAAAGATTCAGTTTTTGGAGTAGGTTGGAGTTTAAAGGAAGCCTATTTAGGGCGACTCAAACTATATCTAAAATCCAAAAACATTCATATCCTTTATTACAAACTAAAAGGTAAGCTGTCTGGTAAAAGAAACACCAACTTCGAATCCATCGATTATCAAGTTGAGGAATTACCAACACCCCCATCTACCAAAAACTGTATAAAAATAGATCCCAACACGGAAGAATTCGCCTTTCTAAATAAATATATTTACGATTTTCTATATTCCACCATTACGCATATTTCACAAATAGAAATTTATAGATTGGATAAAGAAAATGCCTATATCATACAGGGCAATGAAACAAGTGTAAAAATTTCCCCATCGAACAATTGAAAATGTTCAAAAACCGAAAATATTAGGTAACAAACATTTTCAAAAATAAGAGCTATATCCCTCATTGCAGTCAATAAGGCCTCATCTGCAATTCAACGACAAAACCAAGTCTACCATAGAATCTTTTAAGGTATAATTGTAGTAAGTTGTACATTCCCCATTACAAATTGGTAATTATTACCGCTCATAAATTTTAATTTTATTCCATAAAAAAGTAAATGAAGAATATCGTTTCTGCCCTGTGTGTGGCAATTAGATTTAGAACGAGGTATTTCTTTAAATAAGCCCTAATCCTGTTGGACGTTTATGTTATTTAATTCCCTAGAATTTCTCTTATTTCTGCCCACAGTATTTATTTTGTACTGGTTTGTTTTCAACAAAAACATTAAGCACCAAAATATACTGATCATCATCAGTAGTTATATCTTTTACGGTTGGTGGGATTGGCGATTTCTATTTCTAATTATTTTGAGTACGTTGGTAGATTTTATTATCGGCCAGCAAATCTTTAAACATAGGGATTCCCCCAAAAAAAGTAAATATTGGCTTTCATTTAGTGTCCTCTTTAATTTGGCACTTTTGGGCTTCTTTAAATATTACAACTTCTTTATAGACTCGTACATCGACCTTCTTGCCAGTATAGGATACGATGTAAAGAGCCCTTGGATACTGAGTGTTTTGTTACCGGTGGGAATTTCGTTCTACACCTTCCAAACCATGTCCTATTCTTTTGATGTCTACTATAAAAAAATTAGCCCCACCAAGGATTTAATTTCCTTTGCCACCTTTGTTGCGTTTTTCCCGCAATTGGTAGCCGGCCCCATAGAAAGGGCCTCCAATTTATTGTCTCAAATTACCACCGAAAGAAAGTTCAATTATGGGAGGGCAGTTAGCGGAGTTAAATTAATTCTATGGGGATTCTTTAAAAAATTAGTGATTGCCGACTCCATTGCGCCCATTGTGGACGATATTTTTAACAACTACACAGAGCATACCGCTTCCACACTTATTTTAGGGGTCTGTCTTTTTAGTTTTCAGGTGTATGGAGATTTCAGTGGGTATTCGGACATTGCCATTGGGACAGCAAAACTCTTTGGAATAGAATTAATGTCCAACTTTAAGTTTCCCAATTTCTCTAGAAATGTAGCAGAATATTGGCAAAGATGGCATGTATCCCTATCAACCTGGTTTAGACATTACCTTTATATCCCTATGGGAGGTTCTAAGGTAAGCAAGCTTAAATCTGTCAGGAATATTTGTGTTATTTTTTTAGTCAGCGGATTTTGGCATGGGGCCAATTGGACTTTTATTTTCTGGGGCGGACTCCATGCCCTATTCTATATACCCGTATTTTTAATGGGTAGAAATAGAATTTATGCCGATAACGTTATTGGGCAAAATACCTTACTACCATCTCTAAAAGAATTGCTTATGGTATTCTGGACCTTTGTCTTGGTTACCTTTTCCAGAATCTTTTTTAGATCCCCTTCTTTAACCGATTCCTTTAATTATATCGACAGAATATATAGCAATTTCAGTTATTCTGCCTATACCCATCCCATGGGATATAGAATGACCGACTTCTATATCTTATTGGCCTTGTTTACCCTTTATGAATACCTAATTAGGAAAGACGAAAGAAATCCTTTTAAGTTTAAATCCAAGGGGGTACGCTTTTTTGTCTATAGCGCCATGATCCTGGGCATGCTATTATTTTATGATGATAATGTGAACCGATCTTTCATCTATTTTCAATTCTAAGAAAAATCATGAGAAAATTCATTGGTACTACTGCGCTGTATATTTTATTAATTCTGCTGATGTTAGAACTAGCAGTACGGGCATTCCATCTTTACACTGTAGATCCACCTAGATTTATTGACGACCATGGCGTTGAAAAAAGAGTGCCACACCATAATGGCTACGCAGTAACGGGGAATAGGAAACAAAATTTCTCTGAATTCAATATTAATAAATCGGGATTTAATTCGCACCGGGAGTTTAATCCTAGTGCTACCAAATACGAAATAGCGATTGTTGGTGACTCCTATATTGAAGGTTTCCACCAAGATTTCCAAAACTCCATAGGCAAAAAAATTGAAGAAAAAATAGCAGGTATTGAGGTATACCAATACGGGTATGCAGGGTATGATTTTGCCAATCAGATGCATTTGGTATATGCCTATCAGGATACCTTTAATTTAATAGACGAAATTATTCTATACTTAAATTATGAAAATGATTTGGAGCGGGACAGCTATACTCCAAATACCGAAAGAATACAGATGTTATCTTCCACCATATTCAAAATTCGGGATCAGATTAAATTGTTGTCCTATGGATCGAAGATTGGCGTATTGGAACCCTTTAAAAAGCTTGCTACAGGTAAAAATCCCTTTAAAACGGATATTACCGCTTATCAATCTAACGAAATACAGGAAGAAACTGAGGCCGAGAAATTAGAAAGGGATAAAAGATATATCGCCAATTTCCAAAACCTTATAAAGCTTTATGGCTTTGATAAAAGCAAAACTACTCTTTTGCTGGACGCCAGAAAAACAAGTAATATCTTTTTGGAATTTTGTGATCAAAATCAAATTAAGTATATCGATTTTTCAGAAAGTTTCAAGAAATCTAAAAAACCTACCAATCTAATTTATGATATGCATTGGAACGACCATGGAAGGGAATTAATTGCGGAGATCATCGCAAATTATATTAGGCAAAAGAAACCTCACTAAGACAAGGATAATGAGCTATATTAATACCTCCGAGACAAACTGATTTTATAAAGGAAAACACAGCAACCACATCCCTTAAAATATATGAACCCCTGGTGCTTATCTATATATAGATGGACTTGCACTCAATTCCACGAAAAATAAACCTAAGATGTGGTACATTCCGGCCACTTTTCACTGCTAGAAACCCTGCTAAAATCTTTGGTAGAATCTCCAAAAGGGAAAAGCCTCTATACATTAAGCAACCAGCTGCCTTAAACCTGGAAACTAATTGGCAACAGGCCAACTTTAAAGGTGCTTGCAGACTACTATTACCAGTTTAGAAGGATTGAGTAAAAACAATTCCAATAGCTTTGATTTGGGAGCTAAGAAGCTAAGGCCAAAAAAGCAAAACCCCCATCAATTGCTCAATGGGGGTTTGTACTATATTAGGAGAAATAAATTACTTCACTTCTTCAAAATCTACATCCTCAACGTTATCGGTATCGGAAGACTCTCCGTTGCTTGAAGCAGCATCCGCTCCAGCTCCTGCTGGTGCTCCTTGCTGACCTTCAGCCTGTGCTTTGTACATCTCTTCGGAAGCTTGTTTCCAAGCTTCGTTAATCTTATCCAAAGCAGGAGTAATTACCGCCAAGTCTTTAGACTCATAGGCTTTCTTTAGCTCTTCCAAAGCTTCTTCGATCGGCTTTTTCTTATCGTCGGACAATTTGTCTCCAAATTCCTTCAACTGCTTCTCGGTCTGGAAGATCATACCGTCTGCCTCGTTCAACTTATCTACAGTTTCCTTAGCTTTCTTATCGGCTTCCGCATTTGCTTCGGCCTCTGCCTTCATCTTTTTAATTTCCTCTTCGGTTAATCCGGATGAAGCTTCAATTCTAATATCCTGACTCTTATTGGTTGCTTTATCTGTAGCAGACACCTTAATAATACCGTTGGCATCTATATCAAAAGTAACCTCAATCTGTGGCGTACCTCTTTGTGCTGGTGGAATACCATCTAAGTGGAAACGTCCAATTGTTTTGTTGTCCGCTGCCATAGGACGCTCTCCTTGCAATACGTGAATCTCAACAGAAGGCTGATTATCCGCTGCAGTAGAGAAAATCTGTGATTTCTTAGTCGGGATCGTCGTGTTAGCATCGATCAACTTGGTCATTACCCCTCCCATGGTTTCAATACCCAAGGACAATGGTGTAACGTCTAATAACAATACGTCTTTTACATCTCCAGTAAGAACTCCACCTTGAATAGCGGCTCCAACGGCAACTACCTCATCTGGGTTCACCCCTTTGGATGGCTTTTTACCGAAGAACTTCTCAACAGCGTCCTGAACCGCAGGAATCCTAGTAGAACCTCCTACTAAAATTACCTCATCGATATCGCTTTTAGTTAAACCAGCAGCTTTTAAGGCCGACTCACAAGGAGCGATGGTTCTTTTTACTAAATCGTCTATTAATTGCTCAAACTTAGACTTGGTTAAGGTTCGTACCAAGTGCTTAGGTCCAGAAGCGGTAGCCGTAACGTATGGAAGGTTAATTTCGGTCTGGGAAGTAGAAGACAATTCAATTTTCGCCTTTTCTGCAGCTTCCCTTAAACGTTGTAATGCCATAGCATCTTTACGTAGGTCGATACCCTCTTCCTTGTTAAACTCATCGGCCAACCAATCAATTACCTTTTGGTCAACGTCGTCACCTCCTAAGTGGGTATCCCCCTCAGTAGATAACACTTCAAAAACACCGTCACCCAATTCTAGAATGGACACGTCATGTGTACCACCACCAAAATCGAATACTACGATCTTCTGATCAGTATCTTTCTTGTCCAACCCATAAGCCAAAGAGGCAGCAGTTGGTTCGTTAATAATACGCTCTACAGTTAGGCCGGCAATCTCACCAGCTTCCTTAGTAGCCTGTCTCTGTGCATCGTTAAAGTAAGCAGGAACCGTAATTACTGCTCTAGATACATCCTGTCCCAAGTAATCCTCAGCGGTTTTCTTCATTTTCTGAAGAATCATAGCTGATAATTCTTGTGGAGAATACAAACGTCCATCAATATCTACTCTTGGGGTGTCGTTATCCCCTTTTACTACCTTATAAGGCACTCTATCGGCTTCCTTGCTAGACTCCGAATATTTGTTCCCCATAAAACGTTTAATAGAGTAAATGGTCTTGGCCGGATTGGTAACTGCCTGTCTTTTTGCAGGATCACCAACCTTAATCTCGCCACCTTCTACAAAAGCAATGACAGATGGAGTAGTTCTCTTACCTTCTGCATTTGGGATCACAACAGGCTCATTCCCTTCCATTACGGAAACACAAGAGTTTGTTGTTCCTAAATCTATTCCAATAATTTTACTCATGTTTATGTATTTACTATGTTGAAAATTCTTTTTAGTACTCGCGGGTATTAAGTCAATGATTGTGCCATGACAAATAAATATGACAAGGTGTCAGCTAAGCATACAATTACTAGCCTATATGAAGACAATCTTAGGTATTTGGGCATTCCCCTTTGGCATAAAATAAGCCAAAGGGTCGTGCTTTCCATTGCTAGTCCCCCTAACCGCCCAAGAGGTTGGTTTGGGGGAGCTATACATTGCAATCACTAATGCGGGGAAATAGCAGTAGGCAGAGGCCAGTGGGAAGTGAGCAGTGGGCAGTTTTACAGTGATCAATAAACAATTAGCAATAAACTATGGTGCATTTTATTTCAATAAACAATGATCAATTAGCAATTAACAATGGTGTACGTCCCTGATATAGGTTGACCACTTAAAAGATCGTGCAACGCCTTCCAATAACAAGAACTGTATAGCCCCAAGGTTTATCTCGGGGTTTATTAGGAATCAGTAAAGCGGCTTTAGCCAAACCATGATTACACGTCCTTTACCTTGGTTGCTCCCTAATAGTGATGAAAGTTAAATTGCATTGTTAGATTAGACTATTCTTTCATTTCCAAATCTTCAAACTTGCAAATTGATTCATTGCTACATTGCTACATTGATTCATTGCTTCATTGATTCATTGTTACATTAGATAATTAGCACATTTCTACATCAGCCCATTTCCAAATCTTCAAATTAGCAAATTGATTCATTGCTTCATTGCTACATTAATTCATTGCTATATTAACTCATTATATAATCCTATCTTTACCCTTAAAACTAGCTTACAAAATGGAATGCATTAGTGTTTTTGATATGCTCAAAATTGGGGTCGGACCATCTAGTTCCCATACTTTAGGCCCTTGGCGCGCCGCAGAGCAATTTATAAAGGTACTACAGAAAAAAAAGGTTTTTAAATCCGTACGAGAATTAAGGGTAGAAGCCTATGGATCCTTAGCCCTAACTGGGAAAGGTCACGCCACAGACATTGCCATAATGATGGGATTAACAGGTGCCGATCCTGTTACGGTAGCCATTGAAAGCATTGACGGAATTATCCAAGGGATTAAGGAGCAAAAAGTGCTTAACTTAAACCAATCCTTGGAGGTTCCCTTTAACCCAGCTACAGACATCGTATTTGTAAGGGAGTTTTTACCCTTTCATGCCAATGGGATGATCTTTATTGCGACGCTAGCGAATGGAAAAAAAATAAAGGAAACCTATTATTCCATTGGAGGAGGATTTGTGGTCAAGGAAGAAATGGCTAACTCCAAACGAAAAAAAGAAGTCTTTAAGACCTTTCCTCATCCTATAAAAAATGGCGCAGAACTACTGGCTACCTGCAAAGAAGAGAATAAAACCATCTCGGAAATAGTGCTGGAGAACGAGCGTTCCCTACGTAGCGATGCAGAAATAGATAAGGGTCTACAGCATATTTGGGATACCATGTTATCTTCCATGTACATAGGGTGCCATACCGAAGGACATTTACCAGGTGGTCTTAATGTAAGGCGAAGGGCCTATGATTCGCATAAAAAACTAAAAGGAGAACTGCCCTACTCCACTCCAGAAGAATGGATAGAGACCATACGAAAGACCAAGGTGCGGTTCCGCTCCATATTTACTTGGGTTAGTTGTTTTGCCCTCAGTGTAAACGAGGTAAACGCCTCCTTGGGTAGGGTGGTAACCGCTCCCACCAATGGGAGTGCTGGGGTAATCCCTGCGGTACTCATGTACTATATGGTGATAGAAAATCATCAAGCTAATTTTAACCATATAAAACAGTTCTTGCTAGTTGCCGGCGAAGTAGGCAGCATTTTTAAGAAAGGGGCCACTATCTCTGCAGCCATGGGAGGTTGTCAGGCAGAAATTGGGGTCTCCTCCGCTATGGCAGCGGCAGCTCTTACCGAATTACTAGGTGGGAGTCCAGAGCAAGTACTAATGGCAGCAGAAATAGCTATGGAACATCATCTGGGTCTTACCTGTGATCCCATTGGTGGATTGGTGCAGATCCCTTGTATAGAACGTAACGCCATGGGAGCTATTAAAGCCATTAACGCTGCAGAATTGGCACTAGATACAGATCCCGCAAATGCCAAGGTGCCACTAGATATGGTGGTAAATACCATGTGGGAAACCGCCAAGGATATGAGCACCAAATACAAGGAAACCTCCACAGGCGGACTCGCAGTAGGGGTGTTTTTAAGTGATTGTTAGTATTGCTAGGGCGAAGAAACATACAAGGTAGACTTCAAAAATTCAACCCTAGACCATATCATAAATGTGACAAGGAGAATAGGGGTACCCATTCATCATCTAATGCTTAGCATTTAGAGAGGTTTAAAACTTATTTCCAGTCTGTATATACCGTTTTCCAACGCCCATCGCTAAGAGGCTTTTTGAAATATCCTTTTCAAACAGTTTTGGGCCGCAGACATAAAAATACTGCTGAACATCGTGGATTAGCGACTCTAAAAGGCCGTAATGGATTCTGCCGAATAAGGTGTTTCTAGTCCTAGATCTGCTTAGCACATGAACGCATTTCTTTCCCAAACGCTGCTGAAGTTTGTTAGGATACAAAATGTCCTCTGGCGTTTTATTGGCATAAAGTAAGCTATGTTGTTCATCTACTCTGTCCCCTTGCGCTTCTAAACTTTCCAAGATGGGTAAAAAGGGAGTTATCCCCGTACCAGCAGCAATAAACATTCCCGGACCTTTATAATTATAGGAATCCCAAGGATCGGTAATTTGAAGGAAATCTCCACTTTCCAAAGTTGCCATGCCATAGGTAAGACTCTTTTTATGGGGATGTATCTTTATGGTCAATTCCAAATACCCGTCCGTATTTAAATTGCTTATGGTAAACGGGGCAACGGCCAATTCGTATCCCGGTTTGGCAATACTCAGTTCTAGTGCCTGCCCTGGGCTATGGGTGTAGCCATACGGTTTTTCTATTCTAAATTGCACTACATTGTGGTTTAGGTATTTTTTACCCAATAGTTTCACCCTATACGGAAATTTAAAGCCCATAGTTACTTTCGGTTTATTTCCTATTGGATGGTTAGGGATCCCAAAGGTTACAATGCTGTCTATCTGCGAATAAAGTAGCCGGTGGAGTTATCTAGCTCTGGAAGCACACAATTCGCCGAATTTAAGAATACTACTTTTATTTTTCCCCTGCCTCAAATAGCTCTTTATAATCCTTTGCACATCCAAATTATCTTCCATAGCGACTAGGTAGGCGGTGTACCCCTCCAATTGATGCGTCTCTTTATTGAATGGTAGGTACCCAAAACCTTTATATATCCCCTCTTCTACCAAAACAAAGGAGGTTTCGTCCTTTACCCTTCCCTTTCCTTTAATAACATAGGTGTTTTTGGGCGCCACAATCTCCTCCAAAACTTTTTCTACCCTGTCGTTGTAAGCTTCTACCGATTCCCTCTTGGTACATATTCCTTTGCAACTCTTTAGGTGGAATTGAAAACAAGCCCCTTTTACCTTTTGTAGGTCGCAATACTTTAAACAAAGTTGGTGCGTTTTACAGAGCTCTTCCAAGAAATCCCTACAGGCAGATGCGGTGTAATAATGTAAAATGGGGGTTTCCAAATTGGTCAATTGCCCAAAAGTAAGGTTCACTATCCCATTTTTATCGATATAGGTTCCGATACCGTATCGAGCCCGAGTCCTTTTTTGCGCGCGATTGTATTTTGGAGTGTGTTTTTTAATTTCGTCCGACTCTAACAACAGGGCCAACAACTCACTTCCGGTAACGGTATAGGTTATTTCCGTAGTTTCAAAACAAAGTCGCATTTCCTTATGGTCCCTACTATACCGATGGCTTAATACACGTTGTTTTATATCCTTGGCCTTGCCAACGTAAATAATGACCCCCTCAGAATTTTTAAAATAATACACCCCAGTGGAATTGGGTAATTTGCTAACTGCCGTTTTTGGCCATAAGGGAGGTTCCGGAATCCTTAAAGAGCGTGCGCTTAATAAGTGGTGGAATGCTCCCACTGTATCCAACTCCCATAATTTTTCCAACAGTAATAGGGTGGCCTCTGCACCCTCCTGTGCATTTATCCCCCCTTGAAACATTATCCCCAAATGGGTGCACATAGCTCCCAAGCTATAACTTTGTTGACCGGGAATCAATTTTCTGGATAATCTTGCCGTGCATATTTTTGGGCGTTTATACGCCCCTCCCAGGGCTATATACTCCTTCTTTAATCCTTGGTAATGAAAATTCACAAAGTGGGAAATCAACACCCGATCCTTTGTGAACTCCATCACCTTCTTGGCTATTTCATAAAACTTTGGAGCCTCCGATAACCTATTCCCCCTAAGAGCAGACTCTTTTAACAGGCCATCATCCAAGGGAATTTCAGGATTTACCAAGGTATAAAATCGATCAGTGATGTTGGACCCATCGTGATTTAGGATGCAAATCTCCGTTACCTTATCGTTCTCCCCCCGCAGCCCTGTAGTGGCTATGTACATTATGGCATACACTAAATAGCATCTAATTTTATAAACTGATCAAAATCGCGTCAGTAAAGTAATTAAGTGGGTACCTAGTGCTTCCAATATCATACTAGGATACTCTATTGGAAGACCATCCTCCACCAAGTTTTATTTTGCACTATCCACTTAAAATATGGGAAGCATTAAAGATTTTTCACATTAGGATTGATAGTTCACCACACAAATATACGGTTTCACAACAAAACTGGATATGGAAGGTTTAATACCTAAAAAATCGACAATATCCTTAACTCCTCCACCGTTATAGGGTCTTTCACCATACTTGGGTCTAATAATCTGTTTAAATGCAGGTAAATCAGTTAAAGGGAGCATTATCATGATAACAAATTCCATAAAAACAGCCACATTCATACTTCTGATAATGGTTTCTGTATGGCACGGCAACGCACAACTAAGCAGTAGTATAGAGAACGGCAGTTTCAACACCTGTGGTAACAGCTTGCCCAATTCCCAATTAAACCTAGGCAGTTTATTTCTAACGGAAAACTTAGCAACCGATGTTGGCCAAGGCACCTATACGTTCTATTTGGAAGCCCCCTCCAACTTTGAGATTACAGCCAGCGAAGCTAATACAAGTGGGGCGGATATTTCATCGATCTCCGTAATCCAAGCCCCCAATAACACCTCCAGACTGGAAGTAACCGTAACCGCTAATGCCCAAGCAACAGTGGATGTGATTACTATAAAAAACGTGCGCATTACCTTAAAACCCACTGCCACTACTACAGATGGAAGTATTAAATATATACTGGATGGGAATACCAATCACCTAAATGGACTAACAGACGGAAAGGAAATTGCTACTATAGAATTTATACCCCTTTCTGGCGGAACCGGAGTAGATCAACAAGTATGTTCCCTATCCAAGGTACAGGCCATTGGGATTGCAGCCTCCAATATTATACAAAACAGAAGTTTTGCATGGGAAAAGGAAATAAACGGTAGTTGGGAGGCAATTCCTAATTCAAACAAAGAGTCCTTACCAATTAACTTGGCCAATATTACCAATGGGGTAAATAAATATAGACGAGCCACCTCATTCAATTTAAACGGACAGAGTTGTACAGAAATGAGCACCCCTGCCATCGTAACCGTAAATGAAATTACCCCAGGCCGAATTACAGAGGGAGCCTCTCAAAATATTTGTACGGGAGAAACTCCCCAACAATTAAATACCGCAGCTGAGGTAGCTGTAACCCCAGGAGGTCAACATTCCTACCAGTGGTACCAATACAATTCCGGGGAATGGCAACCCATTCCGAACGCTACCGAAAATTTTTATCAACCCCCGGCTTTAACTACCTCTACATCTTATAAAAGACGAATCACCAATGTATTAAATGGTTTTAGCTGTTATATGGATACTCCTGCAGCCACCATCACCGTAAACTCTTCTGTTTTAGGTGGCACAGCTACAGATCAAAAGATTTGCTCCCTAGAGGAGCTGCAATTGCTTACCATTAACAATGGGGAAAACAATGGCAGCTACCAATGGCAAAAACGTATCAACAACACTTGGGTAAATATTAATGGCGCTACCAATAGCACCTACAATGCGTCTGCCAATATTGCTCCCGGAGTACAGGAATATAGGCGTATCACCACCATTTCCGGTGCAAGCTGCCAAGGAATTAGTTCCGTGGCTACCATTACCTATACCAATTTTAATGTAGGGAATATTTCTGGTGCCGAAACCATTTGTTATAATCAGGTTCCCAATCCCATCACCTCAGCGAAGAATGCTTCAGGTTCCGGGACCATCTCCTACCAATGGGAAGCGAATAATGGAAATGCATGGACCTCAATTTCCGGGGCCACCAATGCGGAATATCAGCCTGTCGCCCTTACCCAAACCACAAAATACAGAAGACAGGACAGCATTGTACTAAATGGCCATAGTTGCTCGGAATATACCAACCAAATAGAAATTGTAGTGCTCCAAGAAATTCAAGGAGGAACTGCCAGCGTAGACCAAACTATTTGTCAGGCCGATATTCCAACCCCTATAACCATCGAAAACGGTACTCCCCAAGGCCCTAATATTACCTACCAATGGCAGGCGGCAACCACAGGAGGCTTCACCAATATTAATGGAGAAACCAATGCTTCCCTCAGTTTTTCCACAGCGCCAACGACTACCACAACCTACAGGAGACAGACCATTATAACAAATAATGCAACCGTTTGTCACGAGTTTTCTACAGAAAGCACCGTTTATGTGAACAGCCTAGGAATTGGCAGTATAGGTAATGACCAGGATGTCTGTGAAGGGCAGCAACCAGAGACCATTATTGCTTTGGGGAATACCACCACCCCAGGAAACCTAACCCATACTTGGGAAGCGTCTGTTGATAATGGTATCAGTTGGACTACCATTGCAGCGGCTAAAGGAACCACCTATACCCCAGGAATTCTTTCTACTTCTACCAAGTTTAGACGCTTAGATTCCAGTAGCTATCAGGGAAAAGTGTGTACTGCATACACCAATGAGGTAACCGTAAACGTAGCTGGAACAATTTCTGGCGGTGAAGGGTCTGCAGATCAGGTAGTATGTGAGGGAGAAGCTCCGGCCCCTATTACCGTTGCCAATGGAACCCCAGCTGGAACAGGAATAAATTACCAATGGTATTCCTCCACGGATAATATTGCATATACCCAAATACCAGGAGAAACTGGAGAAACCCTACATTTTTCCAATGGAATTACGGTCTCCACTTTCTACAAAAGACAAGTAACCAATACCAATAATGGTTTTAATTGCGAAGGATTTAGTACGCCTACCCAGGTTACCTTGCTTAGCCTAACGGCAGGAACTGTCGCCCAGACCCAAACCGTATGTGGTGATGCAAACATTCCCCCACTCACCAGTAGCGAAAATGCCACCTCTAACGGAACCATTGCCTACGCTTGGCAAAGCTCCACAGATGGGGAAAACTGGAATACAATTGCAAACGCCAACCAAGCCACCTTCACCCCAATAAATGAGGGGGAAATACAAACCTTTTATAGAAGGGTGGCTACCAGTACCCTGGGGACAAGCTCCTGTGAAGCTATTACCACCCCCGTATTAGTATATATAAACAAGTTTGAAGATCCAGCAAACCATAAAATCACCTTTTCTTCTGGGGCCACAGGAACTACAGAAATATGCAACGGTGGGGATCCACAACCTTTTGGGGTTAATTACCCTCTAATCGCTTCTGGTGAACTTACCTACCAATGGGAAGCTTCCGATGACAATATTAATTTTACCCAAATACCAGATGCCACCCAGGCTTTCTTTGACCCTCCGGTAGTAACAGAAAATAAATACTATAGAAGAATTACCACCTCTACCTTAAACGGAGTCAGTTGCAGTGTTACCAGTAACGTCCTAACCGTCATAAATGGAGGCAATGCCACAGGAGGAGTCATTGGGACTACCAATGCCAACGGTACCCAGGGTAGCAATGAGGAAGTAATCTGTAATGGGGACATTCCCAGTGGAATTATAGAGATGGAAGCATCCACTGGCGATGACACCCTAAGCTATCAGTGGTATAAAAACGGTAGTCTAATACCGGGAGCGACCAGTATAAACTTTGCTCCTTCGAACCCCATATTTAAAACAACCACCTATATAAGAACCACTACCAATACCGATATTAACGGGGTGGAGTGTATTGTAGATAGCAATCCGGTGACCGTTTTAGTTCCTCAAGCAGACAATCTAGGCCAGGACATCACTATTTGTTACAATGATATGCCTCCGTCCCTTGGCAATCCCAGTGCTATAGAAGGCCTGCCTTATTTAGACTTCCAATGGTATCAATCCGATGATAATATAACTTTTACCCCTATCGTAGGCGCAATCGATGCCACGTATTCAATGGGAGCCCCATTAACCGCAGACAAATATTTCCGAAGGGATTATCTCACCACTGTAGATAGTAGGGTGTGCGGACCTTTTGTACCGAGCAACGTAATAAAAATTAGTATTAACGATGTAGATGGTGGCAGTATTTCTGGAGCTCAAAAGATTTGTTTTGGAGACGATCCAAGCATCTTGGGAAGCACCGTAGATGCTACGGCAGACGGAGTCCTAAAATACCAGTGGTATTCCTCTATAGATAATGCCACTTGGGGAAAAATACAAGGGGCAACCAACGGCACCTACGACCCCCAAGCAGGCAACTACCCCACTACTTATTTCAAAAGAACCGCCATATCTACCTTAAATGGAGTACTATGCAAGGCTGATAGCAATATTATTGTTGTAGAGGTGTCAGACAAATTAGTACCAGGGAGCCTCACCAGCGATCAGACCCTTTGTGAGGGCAATACCCCAAGCACCCTAACCGTTACCGATGCAAGTAATTTTCCCGATCAACACTATAAGTGGTTAGCTTCCTTAGATGGGAATACGTGGACCGAAACAGGTGTCACCACCGCATCTTACACACCTCCTACTCCCACCGAAACAACCTACTATAAGAGGACCCTGACAAGGACTTCCCTAGGTGACCAAACCTGCACGGTAGCCACCAACCCTGTGAAGATTACATACAATGCCGTGGATGCCGGACAAATAGCAGATAATCAGTCTATCTGTGAAGGCGACCAACCTAAAGCGCTTGTAGAAATAGTTGCTGCTTCAGGGGCAGGCATCTTATCGTACCAGTGGTATTCTTCGGAAGACAACCAATCCTACCATCCGGTGGTTAATGCTAATCAACCAACCTATACTCCGCCTGCTACCTTAACAAAATCTACCTATTACAAAAGAAGTGTAACCAGTACCCTCAATGGAGTGGCTTGTTCCGATGAAACTGCCCCCATATTGGTAACGGTAATTCCCTATCCAATTATCAACAACCAGGATATTATTGCCAATGATATTACCGGTGTTAGTTGCTTTGGAGGAGATGATGGGCGTATTGTAATACCCAACGAAAGGATTACTGGAGGGAGTACCGCACAAAAACAGATGAATACCGTTTCATTTTTTGGAACCCCTACCCTAGGCAATAAATACAGTTTAATTATCAACGGAATTGTATACGAACATCAGGTTACCTTAAATGGCATTAACCAACCCCAGAACAATAGTGAAATTGCCGCTGCTTTGGCCCAAAAGGTAAACAGTGCAACGGGCGCCAAACTCAGTGAGGTTATTGCAGCCAGTAATTACCATGAGATTAGTTTAACCGCTAAAGTTGCGGGAATTAGTTTTACCGTTTATGTTAGTACGGGGAGTGACTCCAATGTTAGTGCATCCAATGTTCTAACCCAGGCCAACCGGGTTGCCAATACATATAAATGGATCAAAGTTGGCGATGATAGCTTTTCTGCCACTACCCTCAGCCTGAGTAATTTATCGGCAGGCGTTTATCAACTTACGGTATACAACGAGCGCTGTAGCGTTACCTCCCTGCCCTTTCAAGTATCAGAACCAGAGAAACTTACTATGTCTATTGGGGATACGTGTAATACGGTGATTACAGCAATCAGCGCAGGTGGGGTTGCACCCTTTACCTATACGCTGACCAAACCGGATGGAACCAGCACAGTACAAACCTCCAATAACCCCAAAATTACCTATACCGGATTAAGCGGAGGAGAAAACTATACGGTAACTGTGCAGGATGCTTCCTGTTCCATTTCCGTATCCAAATCGGTAACTCTTCCCATGGGATTACAATTTGACCAGGCTTCGGTTGTGGTGAAAAATGTTAGCTGTTTTGGTCAAAATGATGGATCTATAAGTTTAAATAATGGAACTACCACAGTAACCGGCGGCTTCCCTCCTTATAATTTTAGCTGGACAGGTCCCAACAATGTAAGCTATAACACAGAAAACATTAGTAATTTGGCTCCTGGGGTATACGTATTGTCGATCACAGATCAGGTAGGCTGCTCTACTACCTACACCGCCCATGTGGCCTCTAAGGCAGCAATGGAATTTAGCAGTATACAGCTAGTAAACGAGCAATTACAATGTGCCGAAGACTCCAACGCAGAAATAAACATTCAGGTAAAATCGGATCCAAGCAGTCAGTTACAAATAAATTGGTATAAGAATGGAACTAGCTATGCTACCAATACTACCAACCTTACCAATCTAGGTGGTGGTAGCTATGAGGTTGTGGTTACCGATACCAATAGCAATCCTGATGCCCCTTGTACTATCCGTAAGACCTTTGTTATAAAAGCCCCTCAGGCTTTTAGTGCTACCGAAATTGATTCGCAAAGTGCAAGTTGTTTCGATTCTAATACGGGAAGATCATTTACCATAGCTATAGAGGGCGGTACTGCACCTTACCAATATTCAATAAACAACGGTGCAGCGGTACTATTCAATTCTAAGGAAACCACAATAAGCGGTCTCAATAGCGAGGGCCATGTAATTACGGTTACCGATGCCAATCAATGTAAGGTAGAAACCTTTTACCTAGCTCCTTATGAGGCATTGTCCTACAAGGGCCCTCAGGAATTCACCTTGGCGCCATGTGAAGGGGAATATAACTTTTCGCTGGATACCAAATTGGTAAGCGGTGGTTCTCCTTTTAAGGATGCAGATAATACCCCGTATTATTTATACGATTGGGAAGGACCCGATAATTTTGTAGCACAGGATATAACCAGTTTCACAGCAATTCCGGGTACCTATACCTTAACTATTACCGATAGTAAGGACTGTATTTCCCAGCAACTCCATTTTACCTTTGCCACCTCCCATCCTCCAATTGTAGTGGACAAAACAGTAAAACCAGTAAGTTGTGGATCCACTAACGATGGGGCTATCTCTATCGCTGTTTCTGGTGGACTAAGGCCTTACTCCATAGTTTGGGAAAAGGAAGTTGCCGGAACCACTTCCAATCCCGACCCTCAATTTGCCCCCATGGGACAAAATAGAACGGAATTTAGCAATCTGGAAGAAGGTAGGTATAGGCTTACCGTAACAAGCAATATTAATGGATGTTCCAATGACGATCCATCTTATTACTACCGAGAAATAATACAGGTAAAGAAAACCGAATCGCTTCAAAAATTGGACGGACCATTTTTGGACGAAGCCTTATGTCTTGGAAATCCAGGGAGTATTTCCGTATCCATTTTTAACAGTTATGGGGGCGATGTAAGCTTCTATTATAATAATGCGCTAATGCCCTCTGTAAAAACCGATGTTAATACCTATTCCATTCAAATTGCCAATCCCATGGAAAATGCCTCCTTAAATGTAGTTAACGACCAAGGATGCGGCTTTACGCTACCTATTAGCACTGGGGTACCCGAGCCGTCCTTTAGCTATAGCTCGGCAGAATACGATATTACAGGACTTTTATTGGCCAAGGAAGATATTAGGTTCAACATCCATAATGAGGGTTACACCAAGGCAAGATGGGATTTTGGCGACGGAAGTCCCACAGTAAACATAGATCCCACTGTGGAGGGTTCCTTGGCAACCCACAGCTACAATTACCCCGGACAATTTACGGTTACCCTAAACCTATTTAATGAGCAAGGTTGTAGTAAATCCGTGCAGCAAACCGTACAGATTGGTAAGGGATACGACGTAATGTTCCCCAATGTCTTCTCTGCTAATGCAGATGGAATCAACGATTATTTTCAGGGTGAATTTACAGGGATATCGTCCTTTACCTTTCAAATTTTTGATATGTGGGGCAGCCTAGTTTACACTGTGGCCTATGATTATAACAACATGCCCATCCACTGGGGATGGAATGGAAACTATAGTTCTGGCAAACCCTATAAACACAAGTCATTTAGATACTTATTCGTAGGAACCACCAAGGACAACAACCAAATCACAAAAACTGGCGAAGCCTCCATATTAAGATAATAATGAAAAAAAATAATCTTATAACCTTACTGTTTATTGTTGTTTCGCTGGGGAGTTATGCACAGGAAAAATTTGTTCATAACCTCAGTAAGGTTCCTGCCTCCCTAAATCCAAGTTTTCATGCATTTAAGGACAAAACCCGAGTTGGGGTATTGGCAGAATTTGCAGGTCAGAATCAAGGTTCTCATTCGCAACACAAATACGCCTTTGGGTCCACCGCATTTGAAGAGTACAATTTTCAATTGGGAGTAGACCTTTTTAATAACAACCTCAACAATGAGGGATATAAATATACTTCGGCGGTACTCAGTTATATGTACAGATTAAGGCTTCCCAATGACTGGTTGTTGTACCCAGGAATTTCGGGGGGCTACAGCAACTACCGATACGATTTTAACAACCTTACGTTTCAAGATCAGATCAATATATTTTCGGGTCAAATAAGTGCCAATACCATAGACCCCATCACCGCATCGGAAAATATTGGGTATTTGGATCTAGGGGCTTCTGTTTTAGTACATAACGATATCAATATGCTCTTTGGGCTATCGTTTAAACATCTTAATCAGCCAAAAATATCTTCCAGACAAAGTGAAAATAACGTTAACCTTAATATGCTCATCTCCGGACAATTTGGGTATGAGCTGGATATCAATAAATACGGACAGGCAAAATTACCGGAGTTTTCATATCTATATTTTTTTAATGCGGTATCTGTACAGGGGCCCAATACCCGCTTAGATTTTTATCAGGATGTTACCTTGGGAAACTTTAGCATTGGTATAAATGAACATATTAATTTTATGGAAAATGCCTCTTTTACGGAGGTAGGATTTGCCAGCAGCCTGATATTGGAAACTTTTGAGTTGGGGCTGAATTATAGGTTGCCCTTTGGGGCCGAGGCCAAGCAATTTATTCCCAATTCGTTGGAATTATTTTTAGTGTTCGATATTTCCCGATTTAAAGAACGACGAAGATCCAATTATAGTAGGTTTTACTAAAGGGTCAGCTAATCCCTATTCAGGATTATAGGAATGTGCGTGCGGTACTCGTTTTTATAGGGAATACCCAAGGGAGAATGATTTTTCGGTTGCATAAACCCCTTGCTACCTCACTGCATGGATAAAAAAATAAAGGTAATGCTTCTCGGATTTAGCTTTAATAAGATATATTTATAACCTAGACAATCGCTAATTAGGCACTATAGGCATGAAAAAAATCTTTCTCTATTTACTGTTTCCCTTAATGATTTCAACTTCATGTAAGCAGGTGAAAAAACAGAACGAAGCTCCCACATCCGATGCAACGGTTACTCAACAAACTCCCACCCCAACTTCCATATATGTAGATTTGGAGGGCAATCCTATCTCCTTATCCGATTATCAGGGAAAGAAGATACTTCTCAATTTTTGGGCTACTTGGTGCAGACCTTGCATTGCCGAAATGCCCTCTTTGTTAAGAGCTAAAGAGATTTTAGAAAAGGAAAACTACCAATTTCTATTGGTCTCCGATCAATCCGTCAAGAAAATCACCGATTTTAAAGAGCGGGTAGATTATGATTTTAATTTTATCAGGACCACTGCTGCCCTTTCCCAATTAAATATCTATGCCCTTCCCACCACATTCATCTATAATGAAAAAGGGGAGAAAGTAGAGGAAATTACCGGCGCCGTTGAATGGGATGCTGAAACCATGATCACCAAACTTAAAAATATTCAGTAAATGCACGCCTTCAAATTTTCACCACTCCTCGTAATTATTCTCCTTGTAAGCGCTTGTAACACCGGGAATAAAAAAGAAAAAAAAGGGGCAACAACAGGCCAGGAAATAGTGCGTAATATTCCCTCTCCATCGGGTACGGGAAGTTCCCTTCCATTTTTATTTACAGATGGTAGCAATGCCATACTATCTTGGGTAGAAGCAGTTAATGATACCACACATCGCCTAAAATATGCCGAGCTAGTAGAGGATGCTTGGCAGCAACCGAAAGAAATAATCACAGGTAAGGATTGGTTTGTAAATTGGGCCGACTTCCCAATGATTACAGCGAATAATGGGAATTTACTTTCTCACGTGCTAAGGAAGTCGTCTCCCGGCACTTATTCATACGACATAAAATTGAACGTGCTCCCCGCTGGAGATTCCGTTTGGAGCACCTCCCTTCCCCTACACACAGATGGCACTGAGACAGAACATGGTTTTGTAACCGCACTCCCCTATAAAGAGAATTCATTTTTTGTTACTTGGCTCGATGGCCGAAATACTTCGAGCGCAGGACATGGCGAGGGGCATGCAGGTGCCATGAGCCTAAGAGCTGCCGAGGTTTCTGCAAAAGGATGGGTAGGCAATGAAGTTTTGTTGGACGATAGAACCTGCGATTGTTGCCAGACCACTGCCGCCATTACTTCTAATGGCCCAGTAGTACTCTATAGGGATCGTACCGAGGATGAAGTTAGGGATATTTCCATTACAAGAAGGGTTAACGGAAAATGGACTGCCCCAAGATCTATCAATGAGGATGGCTGGGAAATTAAGGGATGTCCTGTGAACGGCCCTAAGGCAGCCGCTATTGGCAATACGCTTGGGGTAAGCTGGTTTACTGCGGCCAATAACGAACCTAAAGTAAACCTGATTTTTTCCCATGATGGTGGCGAAAATTTTGATACTCCCATTGTTATAAGTGAAAAGGCTCCTTTGGGTAGGGTAGATTTATTAATGATAGATGAAGAATATGCCATCGTAAGCTGGATGGAAGCGACCGACACGGATGCACGCCTATTGGCGATGAAAGTACACGCTACCGGTAAAAAATACAACGCAATAGTAGTAGATAGTCTAAGCGCATCTAGAAGATCTGGTTTACCACAAATGGGGCTTGTAAAGGATAAGGTCCACTTTGCGTGGACAAATATATCGGAAAAAGAAACCTCTATTAAAACTGCCTATATTAACCTAAACAATTTTTAAGTTGGATTACTAAACCTAATTAATTAGGTGTTCTGGCTAATAGTAGCATTAAGTATTTATCACCTACAAAAAATCAGGTCTAGGGGCTATCCTTTTTTAATAATGTCATCCGTAAAGGATCCGCCGTGTTTTCCTTTGGAGAATTTGATTTCATTAAACGCATCGGATTTTCCCTTCGGAATGGATAAGCTCTTCCATTCGGCACCTTTAATCATTCGGCCTATATAAACCATTTGTCCTATATGGTAGGCATAGTGCGCCAATTGTCTATTTATTGCTTCAGGAATGGTATGTGCCTGATTTCTAATATAAATGGTAGAATCCAAATTTTCCTTATCAAGCAAGTTTAGAGCCGTAAAAACGGATTGCCAACCTTCATTCCATTTAAGCAACATTTCCTCCTTAGTCCTAATCACATCCTCAAATTCTAAATCGCGCTGACGCCAAACTTTTTCCCCATCCGTAGTTAGAAAGTCGGTCCACCTAGATTTCATATTTCCACAAAGATGGTGAACGATGATGGCTATGGAGTTAGACGCATCATTAAATTGCCAGAAAAAATCCTTTTCCTCCAACTGCTCCATTGTTTTTTCACCAAGGGACTTATAGTATTCAAAAAGTTGTATACTGATATGCAGTTCGCTTAGCTCCATTACAATCTTTTAGTTAGCAGAATTAATAGGCCTACAAATACTAGGTTAGGGGTTTTATACCAACGCCACCAACTAGTAACACTATAGTCTTTTGAAATAAGATTTCAAAAGCTAGCACCAGCTCCTATTATCTTTAGAGCGCAGTTTTTGAGCCATTAATGTTATAAAAAACATAGCGGAGGGGTATACAGCCCTATACCTTTGAAGCACCTAAGACGGAATCCAAAGGACAAGTGATTTAGTATAAAAAAAACCTACAAACAATTTTAAACACCTTTAATTACAGACTCTCTAAGGGGTCATAGGTAGTAAGAAAGGTATTTTTAGGATAGGTATAGCCCTTTGATTTCTTTGAAGAAATAGATTTTTTTCCCTCGACTTCCACAAAAACTTCATCCCGTTTATTAAAACTGTTTCGCGACCGCATCAACTTATAGCTATCTATAAAAACTTTATTCTCATGCTTCTCCTTTTTCATTTGGGAGGGATTTTAGAGGGTCTACATAATAAAATGGTAACACAAGTACCATTAAATGAAGCTTAGCTCCATTCTACACGTAATGAATCCTATATTTTATTGGACCTGCCGGCAATTATGGAGATTACGCTCAATGCCAAAAATATAAAGAATAGAATTTTGGCAATGGACACAGCACCAGAGGCAAATCCTCCGTATCCAAAAACTGCTGCTATTAGCGCAAGTACCACGAAAATAATAGTCCACTTTAACATTTCCTTCCATTTTCAGTCACTGCATAGAAAGTATACTGACTTCCTACACCTACTGAGTATTCGCATTTTCAATTTACAATAAAAAACAATGACATATATCATGTTCGATATTAAAACTAACCCAATCGATTAATACGGATAAGGTTGCCGTGCGCTACAGGGGGACCCCCCCTTATAGATTTTCACCTTAATGCACCTCAAACTCCCAGTAATTACTACTAAAACCTATAAAGTGTTAGTATAATCGCCTTATAAAGAAGTGGGAAAGTGAATCCTAGGAAACTTGCTGAGTTATTCCTGAAATTCTAAACTACCAAAATAAAAATCAGTAAGCTTTACAGGAATTAGGAATCAAATTAAGTGCTCTTTATCCTATATATGGCGTTCCCTAAGGCTATGGGGTAGAGCAACCTAGTCTAGGAATGTTAAAAAAAAGCTATAACCGTTAAATAATTAGAGGGTCTCTTTTTTGTTGAATAATTTTGTCGCTCATAATCTACAGTCATAGTGTAGTGTATGAAAACGACGTAAAAGGAGGGCGTGCAATTTCGGGAGCGCCCTCTTTTTTTTTGGCCACTCTGACCTTTGCAGTAGAGGCCTATTATTTTTTCCTAAATGAATAAACCGCTTTCTCTGCCTTTAATAAATTCGTTTTAGCCAATTGAGCATCAATTCCAAACTCCTTTACTTTCTCTGGATTATTCAGAATACGCGAGACTAGAGGGTGTTTGCCCTTGTATTGGTTTATGCTACGCAAGGTAACTCCCACGTTATCGGGATGATTTACAATTTCTGCAATCTCCTGGTTGGTATGGGTTGCCTTAAACCGATCAAATAAGATTTCGGCAGATATAATATGCTCATAATCATACCGATCACCCCCTCTAAGCAATTTACCTGTGTAGCAATCGTGAAATAGCGCTATACTTTCACCATCATAAGCCCTTCCCCTCTTTAAAGCTACCTCGTGCATCAATGCCTTTCTTTTAGCAAATGCCTCATCAATTTCCTTTCGCCAATAAGGTCGGTTGGGATTAATTATTTGGTTTTTGGTAAGTTTCTCTTTTTCCATAATAATCGGCTTTAATTCAGAATATATTTTATGGGTAGCATGGCATTCTGCCTAAAAAATAGAAGGAGTACTCTATGCCCTTAGCTAAGTCAATTTAATTTTTGGTTGGAAATAATTTAAGAACTCGATTAATGATATTTAAGATAAAAACCACCGCTAATAGTTGATAAACCAAGGAAAATATGGCTATAAATATATTTGCTCTCATAGCGGTTTCCAGAAATGTCCATAACCATAAGATAACTGAGGCAATAATCCATACCATTGAGGATCCGTCTCCGAGGTCAGACATGCCCATTGCCAACCAAATACATCCCACAGCCAGCACCCCTCTAATAATAACTCCTAGATTAAATATGTTGTAATCGTACTTCTCGTTGGAACTAGACCACAGGTAATAGCCCAAACCTAAAAATAAGGCGATCCCTAGAATTCCTAAAATGATATAAATAGCTGTCATGCAAATGGTTTTAAAGGATTTTAAAATGCGACCACCCTTGGGATGGTATATCTAATGATTCATTATTTCTAATAATCGTCGCTAGGCCGTAAAAACACTGATGGACAGGAACTCTTAAAATTGTTTTTCGTACGGATAGCTTCAGATTTTACATGATAGACTTTAAGCGCTAAGAAATTAACGGCATTCCCAATACTGGGATACTGTAATGAAGATGGCAATATCCCTGAGGGATAAAGGGGAGGAAACATATTTTATTGGTTTAGTTGGTTAAATTTCATCTAGTTATAGCTAATTACTTCTCAAAACGCGATTTAAATATTTTATCCATACAAGTAGGTTTTAGCACCTTGCCCCCCACCCGCCTATGGTAAACAATTAACTTAAAGATCGCATTATTTGTAAGTAAATATATATAACTTTTGAAAGAAAATAAAATATGTTTATTAAGTTTAAACTAAATCCCAATAAAGCTAAGGACTTGGTAAGGTAGAAAGGCTTTTATTGAAACAGCAAGACACCGCTTATTATTTGGAAGTAATAGCGTATGGAAATAAAATCTATAAGATTTATTTCTCTTCAAGTTATTGGTTGGGCGTTAAAGAAGTGGAACTGACTTCGTATTAACAGCAATCTAAAGATTACTGCAAGCTACGGCCTTTCCATTCTACTTAGATATTCTTTAGAATAGTTGCAACTAGATCCCTTACTCTTTTTAGGATTTCATATGCACATCCATCTGTGGGAAAGGAATGGAGATATTGCTTTGAATAAATTTCCTATTTATTATTCGGCGAATATCACTTTTCATTCTAGCCGATCCAAAAACGGTACTACTATAAAAAAGCACTTGAAAATCTAAGGATGAACTTCCAAAATTCACCAATCTTGCTTCCGGTAATTTTTGATCATCTACCTCTGGATGTTCCATGGCGCTCTCATGTAGAATTTTA
This sequence comes from Arenibacter lacus, assembly GCF_008711145.1. NCBI lineage: Bacteria > Pseudomonadati > Bacteroidota > Flavobacteriia > Flavobacteriales > Flavobacteriaceae > Arenibacter > Arenibacter lacus. The sequence goes on along the minus strand of NZ_VVIN01000007.1, from coordinate 55,665 downwards.
ATAACGAGCTCTACATCACTACCATAGGCAACTCCCACATCTATTCTAAAGCGATTAAGGTTTGTTTGATGGCTCCAATTAATAACTTTATTGGTTGTTATTAAGGAGTTGGGGATAATAATTGAAATATCATCTGTGTTGAGGCCTTTGGAAGTACGCAAGCCTATTTCCTGAATTTTCACGATATCCCCATCTATTTCAAGAATATCGGAAATTCTAATTGATCTTTCGGAAAGCAAAATTATGCCCGAAATTATATCGTTAAATGTTTGCTGTAAACCTAGACCAACTCCCACCAGCAAAGCCGCCGAACCAGCAATTAATAGGGTTACCTTTACCCCTAAGGTTTCTAGGATAAATGCAATGGCTATTATCCACAGAATATATTTTATTATTTGAAATAAAGAATAAGTGTTCCCTTCATTAAAGTGCTCTAAATTTCTCCTACGAAACATAGATTTCTTTATCAGCCATATAATTACCCTCGTTAAGATTATTATTAATAACGCTATAAAAAGAGTAACAACCTTCAAATTATATTTCCCGATTCTTAAAAGATCAAATTCTAAAAAATTGTTTATTAATTCCATTATATTGGATTTAAGAATTGCTATTTCTAAGGGCTATACGTCCCCGTTGAAAGGAACGGTAAAAGAGCGAGTTTTAATTTACGGACCTGCGCCAACATGGCAAGATCCCTTGGATATGTACCAGATAATCCCAGCTTAAAGGTAACTTCCAATAGTTTTCGGTTTATATAAAATTACGCAAACCCTGCGACTTGTTCTCCCAAAATGACTGATTATAAATTGGGACGCATCAGATTATTAGGCTCCCTTAAACACATGATAATAGCCCAATTTACCTAAATAATAATTCTACCTTCTTTCTTATGGGGTTTCTGCTCCACCCAGATTTCTACCAGGAATTTCTCCATCTATAAGGCTAGGGTTACATCATGTACTTCCGTTGCCATAAAACCATAAGAGTTTTTATTCCAAAATGTCTCAATAGCTATTTATTAATGGAGGTGATTTTTAGAGGACACTTCACCTTAAATAAACCCAGGAACAGCTACAAGCCCTAGGCATACACCTCTACTTAAAAAACACAAAATCCCCCTCTAAGAGAGTTAAAACAGCCAATTTCAGTATTCCTCTCACCCTCGTTTAACAAGCTAATCCGCCACGTCCGCACCATATACCAATTGGGCAAAGTCGTTTTTAGGGAGGTCGCCAAAATACTCTTTGATATCTACATCATTTAAAAGCGCCAAAATATCCTCTGACTCATAGCGAACACCTATAAAACGTTCTTCTAGACTTTTCAGTGGTTCTTTCCCAAAAAAGTCTCCATAGATCTTAAAGTCCTGTATATGCCCCTTTTCAACAAAAATCCGTACATCCAACTCACCCACAGGAAAGCGTTTGCTTCGTTGAATATTAAACTTGGGCGATTTTCCATAATTCCAGTCCCAAGTATCGTATTTCTCCTCCTTTAACCGGTGTACCCCCTCCCATTCCTCTGGCGTAAGCTGATACTTCTCAAAAGGCTCGCTCTCCTCATAAAGTCCGGCCAATAACAAGCTCCTGAACTCCTCAATCTTAATGGGCTGTTTTAAATATTCTGAGATATTGGCTACACGACTGCGAACGGATTTATGGCCTTTAGACACTATCTTGTCCATTTTAACATTTAGTGCATTTACCACTTCCTCCAAATCGGTGTCCAATAATAAAGTTCCATGACTTACCATTCTTTTACCTGTTGAAAATTGAGCGGTACCAGAGATTTTTTTTTCAGCTACTTGTATATCATTGCGCCCCTTAAGTTGGGCCTTCACCCCTAAAGCGTTTAAAACCTTAATAACCGGAGCAGTGAATTTTTCAAAATTGCTAAGACTTTTTCCATCGTGGTTGGTGATAAAACTGAAATTGAGGTTTCCAAAATCGTGATATACCGCTCCCCCACCAGAAATTCTACGTACTACGTGGATATTATGGTCTTCAACATATTGGTGGTTTATCTCCTCCAAGGTGTTTTGGTTTCGACCTATAATGATGGATGGTTCATTGATATAAAACAACAAATAATCATTCGCAGGATTAAACTTTCTCAAAATATATTCTTCCAGTGCTAAATTTAAGCGTGGGTTGGTATTTACTTCGTTCTCTATAAAAATCATTTCTTTAGGTATTTGTGTTTTATAAGGTGAAAAAAGCTGATTTACAGCAATATACCAACCGTAATTATTAAACCCATGGCCCTAGCATCAATAACAATAGCCCCCTTGCTCACAATCGTCCATTAAGAAAAAAGCAGAAAGTGGCTAGTATATAATCGCGAAATAAAGGTAATGGATATTGGGCAATAATTAATACACTACGCCAACCCTTATGTTGTAGGTAGGGTTTGAAATAGAAAATTGTAGGCTAGCGCCTTATTCCTTTTTTTGTTTCAGATCGTTTCTCAAAACTGCGTTTTGGAACTCCCTCACAAGAAATAACACCGACCAGAACAGGATTTGCAGAATCCTAATAAACCCTTTGCTGCAAATGCAAAAGTGAAGGCTAGCGCCTTAACCCTTTTTTACTTGGTCGGGATGACAGCATCCAATAACTAAATCCAAGCAACTGACAATCAGGACTTTGCGTACGTTTATTTAATGTATAATCCCGCTATTGAAATGTTAATCAAATATGTAACTAAATGAAAGTAAATACTATGCGTTTTTACTACCTCTAAGTTACAAAGAAAATTATTTTACAAGCAACATTTTTTACATCCTTTAAAAAAACATCTCCGAAAAATAATTTGATACAAACAATCTAGGAAAAGACTAGGTGTTTGGTGGAGATAGAATATTAAAGAGCAGAATTATAGTGATCCAAACCATGTGTTTTTAATGATTGGGATACTGACTTTAAATTGCCAAGATCTTTCTGAACGATTCCCTTTAATCCTATCGAATTATATATGTATAGTTTTGTATTCTTTCTAATGAGAATATTAACCAGATGGTGTAAATTATGTTCTTCTGTATTTACTCCAACATGTCAAAATCCATCATAGGCATTTAAAGGTTAAGAGTGTAAACTTATTAAAGATACGGGAAAAATAAACTATGTTTATTCTGAGCATCAAAAAAGTACTTGACTTTTATTATTGTAGATCATACGGTCGTTTAAATATACTTTGTTATTTCCCTTAAAGGAAAATTACTGGAACTTCTAAAAAGAGAGGTGGAACAACAGACAGTTATTGAGATGGTTTTGTGATGATTCACAAAATGACCGCTTAAAGGCATATTGGTAAATACACCGAATATCGCCGTGATCTTAATCAATTTAAATCCCTAAACTCGCGAGGTGAATGTCCAACACGTTGTTTAAACAATCTGGTGAAATGCTGTGGATATTTGAAACCAAGCTCGAAAGCAATTTCACTCAATGATTTGGTCGGATCAAAAACCCTTTCCTTTGCCACCTCGATCAATTTGCTTTGAATGTACTCTTGTGCAGATTTCCCTGTCTCTTTTTTAACCAGATCCCCAAAGTAATTGGAAGATAGGTTTAATCGCTCTGCGAAATAACCTACCGTAGGAGTACCATGCTTTTGTGGCTTATCGGAGGTGAAATAGTCGTTCAAAAATTGATCGAACTCTTGCATGGAACTTATGTTTTCGATCTCGCGGGTCAAGAATTGCCGGTCATAGAAACGTGTGCAATAGTCCAAAAAGAGCTCGATGTTGGCCACAATCAGTTTTTTGCTGTGCTTGTCCAAGTTCTGCTCCAGTTCAAACTGTATTTTTTCCAATAAGCTTAAGATCACCTTGCGTTCTTTAGCCGAGAGATGGAGTGCCTCGTTACTTGAATAGGCGAAAAAATTATATATATGCATTTTTTTTCCCAATTCTGTACCCAGTAACAAGTCTGGGTGAAATAGCATTGCATAGCCCTTTGGCACGTAATCTGGATCAAAACCACCTAACTCGATGGTCTGGTTAGGAGCCATGAAAACAAGGGTACCCTCGTCATAGTCGTAGGGTTTGCCCCCATAATGGATTTTACACCCTTTTACATCCTTGAGGAAAATAGCATAGCACTTAAAATGGAAAGCATCATATTGGTTGTTTGTATAGCCTTCCTCGCTGAGCTTGTCAAAATCGATAATGGCCACCAAAGGATGCAGCACCTCCCAGTTTCGAAGTTTACAATAGTCCGAAACCGATTTGATGTACAAGATTTTATCCATTTTCAATAATTTTTTATTAAAGATAAGACATTGATTATAAGTAATTAAAATTGCTTTTCACTAATCCGTAATAATGGTAGGTTTATCCGTAATTTGGGTAAGTATTTTTGGTTTTTGAAGTGTTAATTTTGAATGTTAAATACAGAGAAGTGCCAAAAGGATACGAATTATTATTTCGGAGGCCACTTCAAAGACTTACCTTAAGGGGAATGTTATTCGCCAACTGATCAAAAAATGACCGATCGCTAAAAAGAAACAGGATATAATGGAGATTAATAATAGGGTAATAAAAAAACTGAAGACATTGATTTTTGCTTCACTTGCTACTTTCCTTCTTGGTTTTACGGCCAGCTCGAAAGCACAAGCAACCGGCAGTACTACAAAGATGTTGGATAATAAGCAAAAATCGATTATCATCATTTCGTCACTAACGGCAAAAGGGGATCTGGAAAAATTAGAAACCGCTTTGGTCGACGGTTTGGATTCTGGCCTAACCGTTAACGAAATAAAAGAGGTAATGGTACACCTGTATGCCTATTGTGGATTTCCACGCAGCCTGCGCGGTATGCGAACTTTTATTAAAGTATTGGAGGAACGAAAGGTTAATGGAATTAAGGATATTATAGGGAAGGACGCTAGTCTCATCGAGGATACGATTCCGAAATACGATAGGGGGAAGGTTATTTTAGAAGAATTGGTTCAAAACAAATTAGACGGGCCACCGGCCGATTATGCACAATTTGCCCCAATAATAGAAGTCTTTTTAAAGGAACACTTGTTTGCCGATATTTTTGAGCGTGATATTTTGAACTACCAACAAAGGGAACTGGTCACGGTTTCTGTACTGGCAACTATTGGAGGTGTAGAACCAATGCTTAGTTCGCATCTAAATATCTGTTTGATACAGGGAATCACCCCAGAACAATTATCTGAATTGGTGGATCTCCTGGAAAAAAATGTGGACAGATCAAAAATTGTATCGGCCAGGGAAGTTTTAAGCGAATTATTGGAACCCAAAAAATGAACAAGATGAAATTTAAAAATGGTTTACTTGTATTTTCTGTGATGGTGTTATTACTTTCCTGCAAGGAACAAAACAGTTCCGAAATACAAAATATTGAAACGGTAGCGGTGATGCCGGAACAGGAGGCATCCCTTATATTTACAAAAGGCAACAAAATAACCAACAACAATTTTGTGGGCACCGCCTATGTGAGCATGCTCATTAGTGTAGATAGTTTAAACCATACGTACGTAGGCAACGTGACCTTTGAACCGGGCGCGCGTACCAACTGGCATTCCCATCCCTCTGGGCAAATCATTTTGGTTGTCGATGGCGAAGGGTATTATCAGGAAAAAGGAAGTCCCAAACGGGTTTTACAGAAAGGGGATGCCGTAAAATGTCCGCCGAACCTTCCACATTGGCACGGGGCCAGTAGCGACAGCGAGTTTATACAATTGGCGATTTCAAGTAGTGAAAATGGACCCACGGAGTGGTTGGAGCCCGTTACGGAAGAGGAATACAACGCAAATAACTGATAGGGTAAATTGATTTGTAGTAGCACCCTAATAACATCAAAAATATGAACAGAGTACTAGTACATTTAAAAACCAATCTTTTCTTTACCCTGGGGAGTATCTTTTTATGGGTGTTCTTGGGCCATGCCCAAAAGCTGCCCATATCCATTCTAGAACAAGGTAGTTTTACCGTAGGAGGAACGATAAAGACCAGTCCAGGAGCCTTTGATCCCATAGCGCATGGGGCATTCAACCCAACAAATCAAAGCGCGGAGGGCCAGTCCCTTCACGGGGACCATGCCACGGTATTTTACCAAGTTCCCGTAGATGCCAATAAATTACCTCTGGTGTTTTGGCACGGCTTCGGACAGTCCATGCGCACTTGGCAGACTACTCCCGACGGCAGGGAAGGTTTTCAGAGTATTTTTCTACGACGCGGTTTCCCAGTAAATTTGGTAGATCAGCCCAGAAGGGGGCTGTCCGGACGTAGTACGGAACCAACTACCATCAAAGCCTCTACCGATGACCAGCTTTGGTTCGGCATCTTTAGAGTTGGCGTAGGCACGGAATTTTATCCGGATATCCAGTTTTCCAAAGACCCGGAAGCCCTGAACCAGTATTTTAGACAGATTACCCCGGATACCGGCCCACTCGATATCATGGTCAATATTGATGCCGTTTCCGCCTTGTTCGATAAAATTGGCGAGGGCATCTTGGTGACCCATTCCCATAGCGGAGGGCAAGGCTGGATGACCGCCCTTAAAAATAAAAACATCAAGGCAATCGCCTCCTATGAGCCCGGAAGTAATTTTGTATTCCCCGAGGGTGAAGTACCAGCATCGATTACGTATGTGGGCGGTACATTAAGTGCCAGGGGCGTTCCAATGTCCAAATTCAAAAGACTGACCGAAATACCAATTGTTATCTATTACGGCGATAATATCCCCGATGAACCCGTGGAAAACCCGGCGCAGGAACAATGGCGCGCTGCGGTCACGATGGCCAAATTATGGAGGGATACCGTCAATAAACACGGTGGCGATGTGACCTTGATCCAATTGCCAGATGTTGGTCTCAAAGGCAATACCCACTTCCCCATGTCGGACTTGAACAATCAAAAAGTGGCCAACCTGTTATCCGTTTGGTTAAAGGAAAAGGGGCTGGACAAGAAATAAACAAAAAATGTAAGCTAGAACACGTTTAAAATGAAAAACATGAAAAGAATACTTTATTCCTTATTATTTGCGGCAGCTATTATTCATCCGGCTTTGGCCCAAGATGCCATTTTTCCAAAAGGCACTTTGGCCAAAAACGTACACCACACAGGGGATGTTTGGCTGAGCCATGTCGTTGATGCCGATGCAACCTTTGACTGGAGCGTTGCCCAGGCCGTGTCCGCTCCAGGAGCAAAACTGAACTGGCACCTGCATCCCAAAGGGCAACAACTATTAATTACCCATGGCGTGGGACTTTATCAGGAAAAAGGTAAGGAAGTGAAAGTGGTACGGGCGGGCGATGTGGTGATATGCCAACCGAATGTGGAACATTGGCACGGCGCAGCTTCTAATAGCCCGGTAACCTATTTGGCCATAAGCGGCAATGCACCCACGGAGTGGACTGACGAACTGACCGATGAGGCCTATAATGCCATTCCAGCACCTAAATTGAACGATGCCAATATCGAAACCGAAATCAAGGAACTCTCCCAACAAAAATGGCAATGGATGGCCGATAAAAAGGTGGATAAATTAGCTACCCTTTTCCATGACAAATCAAAATTTGTGCACATGAGCGGTTCCTGGAAAAAGGACAGGGAGCTGGAAATCATAAAAACGGGAAGCATTTGGTACAAAAATGCCGAGGTACATGATATTGCTGTTGAATCGTTCGGAGATGACACCGCCGTGCTTTGGAACCGTATTACGCTCACTGCCCATGTAAGGGGAAATGACGTTAAAAACGAGTTTACCGTAACGGAATTCTATAAAAAGGAAGCAGGCGATTGGAAATTATTGGACCTGACCTTTAGTAGTGTACGGGATACCCATGAAATTGAACACTAAACTTAAAAAAACAAAATGTTAAACAATAAACTGATTTTACGCGTACTAATCGCTTTTTTAAGCCTGCCAATGGCCATGGCGCAATCTGCCGATATCGAACAGGAAATCAAACAACTTTCCCAACAAAAATGGCAATGGATGGCCGACAAGGATGCGGACAAACTGGCGGAACTTTTCCATGAGAAGGCCAAGTTCGTGCATATGGGAGGTACCTGGGGCAAAGACCGGGAAGTGGATATTATCCGAAGCGGCGGAATCCATTATAAAAAGGCAGATGTGCATGAGGTTATGGTAGAAGTGTTGAATGAAAATACCGTGATACTTTGGAATAGAATTACGCTCCTGGCCGCTGTAGGCGGAAACGAAGTAACCAACCCTTTTATGGTAACGGAAGTCTATGTGAAGGAAAATGACAACTGGAAATTGGCCAATCTGACCTTTAGTAAGCTGCTGACACCAGAAGGTTAATAGCAAGTCGATTATGAAAATGTTATTTCTATGCTTTCTAATAGTTTCGGTAGGTTATTTCCCAAAAGAGGAAAAAAATAAATCTGAAAAAATCTTGATTGTATATCATTCAAGGACCAATAACACCAAGGCCGTTGCCGAGATGATCCAAGAAGAGGTCGGTGGAGATTTGGTGGCCCTTGTACTGGAAAATCCCTATCCTGAGGATTACCATGCCATCGTGAAGCAAGTGGCCGAAGAAAACGAAATCGGTTTTATACCTCCGCTGAAGACCAAAGTAGATATGGCCCGATACGATACGGTCTTTTTGGGATTTCCTACTTGGGGCATGCAGCTTCCTCCCCCCATAAAAAGCTTTTTGAATCAATATGACCTAAGTGATAAAACGATTATTCCATTCAATACCAATGCTGGGTATGGAGTGGGTAGCAGCTTCCGGACCGTTAAAAAACTTTGTCCGAACAGCACTGTTTTAGAAGGCTTTTCCATAAAGGGCGGTGTAGAGCGGGATGGTATTTACCTTGCCATAAAAGGAGATGTTGCAGCAAAAACGGAAACTGAGGTAAAAAAATGGCTTAACCGGATAGAGGTCCTAGAGTAGCAACTTAAGGATTATATGAATCTTGTACATAAGCTTTTTTTAAAATTGTTTCAATTCTGTCATTTTAGGTATCCTTAAATTTCGTAAATTTATAATACTCATCTATTTACACCAAAATCATGGCGAATTTTAATCTGAACATCAACGGAAAAAAACAACAAATCGATCTGGATCCTACTACACCCATGCTTTGGGTGCTAAGGGATCATTTCAAATTGGTGGGTACCAAATATGGTTGCGGTATCTCCCAATGTGGGGCTTGCACTATCCACTTAGGGGACAATGCGGTACGTTCGTGCCAATTGCCTGTCTCCGCAGTGGGCGAACAGGCCATTACAACAATCGAAGGACTTTCTGAAAATGGCGACCATCCCGTACAAAAAGCATGGTTGGAAGAGGATGTGTATCAATGCGGGTACTGCCAGGCGGGACAGATTATGAATGCGAGTGCCTTCTTAAAAAGCAATCCAAACCCAACGGACGAACAGATCGAAACTGCTATGAACGGAAATATTTGTCGTTGCGGCACCTATACACGCATAAAGAAGGCCATTAAAAAAGCGGCCGCCCATATTGAAAACATTTAATAAAAAACGATGCCGGACCGTATTCGAAGGCGAACACCTAAAATCAAAGAAATGACACTCATAAAAACAACTTATAATAGACGCTCCTTTTTAAAATGTTCCGTGCTCGCCGGGGGTGGAATGATGCTTGGTTTTAGTTGGTTGGCTTCCTGTAAGCCTACTCCTGAACAAGTGCGGAGTATGCCAAAAGAATGGTTCGAAATAAACGGTTATCTGAAAATTGGCGATAATGGGAGGGTCACTATCATGTCCCCAAATCCGGAGATCGGTCAAAATGTAAAAACATCGATGCCGATGATCGTCGCCGAGGAATTGGATACGGATTGGAACGAAGTTATTGTTGAACAGGCCCCGCTAAATACGGCCATTTTCAAGCGTCAATTGGCCGGGGGAAGCCAATCTATCCGTCAAGGATGGGAAGCACTTCGTATGGCCGGGGCAACCGCAAGACACATGTTGGTAATGGCGGCAGCCGAAGTTTGGCAGGTACCCGCCGAAGAAATCACTACGGAAGCCGGAACGCTTTTTCACAAAGCATCCGATAAATCGATGGGGTATGGCGAAGTAGCTTCCGCCGCAGCAAAACTTCCAATTCCAGAAGAGGTAAAACTAAAGGATGTAAAGGATTTTAAGATTATTGGTACTTCCAGAAAAAATGTGGACGGCCTAAAAATCGTTACAGGCCAGCCTTTGTACGGTCTTGATATCCAAAAAGAAGGTATGCTTATTGCAATGATCGCACATCCACCCGCTTTTGGGCTCCAACTTAAATCCGTAGATGATACTGAGGCCAAGAAAATGCCTGGCATTAAAGATGTGTTTACCATACAGACATTTAACGAGGATTATAAAAAGAGTGCCTTTGACAACTGTTCCTTCACGAACCTCGTTGTTGTGGTAGGGAATACTACATGGGAAGTAATGCAGGCCAAAAAGGCATTGAAGATCGAATGGGACCGGTCCCCTGCTATTGAAGAACAAATGGATATTTTTGGGCGTACTATGGATGTTAGGTTCCCTGCCGGATTGGAAAGTTCGGGAGCCCACCGGGAAGCCATGGTGGAGAAAGCCGGAATAAAACAGAATGTGGTACGTAAAGATGGTAACCCTGAAGCGGTGTTCAAAAAGGCGGCGAAGGTAATCGAGCGCAGCTATTCCTGTCCGTTTCTTGCCCATAACTGTATGGAACCCATGAATTTCTTTGCGGATGTAATGGAGGACAAAGCGGTTCTTAACGGACCGGTTCAGACTCCTGAGTTTATGGAAAGAAGTGTTGCCGAACGCTTGGGGCTACCCTTGGAAAAAGTGGACATACAAATGACCCGAATGGGCGGTGGCTTCGGTCGAAGACTTTATGGGCATTTTCTAACCGAGGCGGGAGTGATCTCCCAAAGGATGAAAGCACCTATAAAATTGGTCTACACCCGTGAGGATGATATGACAACAGGGATATACAGACCTGCTTACCATGCATATTACCGTGCCGCATTGGATAAGGACAACAACCTTATAGCGTTTCACGTAAGGGCGGGTGGAATACCCGAGAGCCCATTGGCGGCCAACCGCTTTCCAGCCGGGGCGGTGGACAATTATCTCGCCGAAGATTGGTCCATCGATTCCAATATAACCGTTGGTGCGTTCCGTGCACCGAGATCCAACTTTATCGCCGGGGCCGAGCAATCGTTCTTGGACGAAGTGGCCGAAGAAGCAGGAAAAGACCCCATCGAATTTCGATTGGAACTTTTGAAACGCGCACAGGAAAATCCCGTTGGGGAATATAACGACTACAAGGCCGACCGTTATTCCGGGGTTTTAGAATTGGTAAGGGAAAAATCAAACTGGGGTCAAGAACAAGATGGCATCCACAGGGGTGTTTCCGCCTACTTCTGTCACAATAGTTACGTGGCCCAGGTATTGGATATGACCATAGAAAATGATAAACCTGTGGTTCAAAAAGTTACGGCGGCGATTGATTGCGGTATCGTAGTGAATCCAGATGCTGCTACGAATCTCGCCGAAGGGGGTGCCGTAGACGGTATTGGTCATGCTATGTATAGCGGACTAACATTCAAAGATGGAGTAGCGGAACAAAACAATTTTGATAGGTACCGCTTAATACGCTATAGCGAGGCACCTAAAGAAATTGAGACCCATTTCGTACAAAGCAATATTGATCCGACCGGTCTGGGAGAGCCCCCTTTTCCACCCATAATGGGAGCATTGGCCAATGCACTTTATAAAGCCACAGGACAACGTCATTATCATCAGCCTTTTATAACCGAAAAGGCTGTGGTGGGATAAATAAATAGGCGCAAATAACCAAACTATTTTTCTTGAAATTCCAATACCGAATTCGAATGTCCCCATAAAACAAATGTTTAAAGGAACAAAATACCAATCCCCATGGTGCATTAAACCCCACGTTTATTTAGACTTTAAAATAGTATCCTATGGTTTTCTTCAATTCTCGTATAGATAAGTGATGGGAACCATTTCAATTGGTGCGCTAAAATCACTCTTCAATTATTAACTCCACCTCTTTCTTCTACCAAATAGGGTTATAAGACAATTACGTGTTGCGTTATTCCAACCAATTTCAAGTAATCGCTGATAATCCCTCAAGAACCACATCTTAAAATTGTTAAAATTTCAGCAAGTATCTTTCAGTTCCATTTGCTTCTCTAATTTGATGAAAACCATAAAGCATATAAAATGGAAGAACAAGAAAAAGTGGTAGGCCTCTTAACGGAAATCAAGGGGCTACTTGCCCACAACAAGAAAACAATGAACGTGGAAGACCTAGCACTGTACACAGGCCTGTCCAAAAGCAAAATCTACAAACTTACCCAGCTAAAGCTCATTCCTATGGGGAATAATCCCCATATCCGTCAAAAATTCTTTGATAAGGATACTATCGACACTTGGTTGTTGGGGGAAACTGATCTTTCCGATGAAACCTTGGAGGAAAAGTTCAATAAGGCCCTGTTGAAGAACAAGAAATAATTGAATTCTATGGTTATGGAAAAATCAGATAGAAATTTTAAAGGAATCTGGATTCCGAAATCGATTTACATGAACTCTGAGGTGAACTGGCATGCAAAAATTTTGTTCCTTGAGATAAACAGCTTTACCGAAAATGGAAAGGAATGCTATATGTCCAACAAGCACATTGCTTCTTTTCTTCAAATTTCCGAACGACAGGTCTCGAGATACGTAACCGAACTAAAGAAATTGGGATGGATAGAGGAGACGGCCTTTGACGGTAGAAAACGTTATCTGAAAAGTTTGTGGCGTATCAAAGCTAATACTGGCAAGGCTTACTGGACAAAAGCGTCGGAACAGTCTAGACAAAATAGTCCAGGCAGCATAGATAAAAATGCCTAACATAATAAACCAGTTACAAAACAAAAGACAAACCAATTTACCTTTTTAAAAGAAGAAAAAGAAAATAGAAGTCCAATCTTAGAATAGACAATATGAAAAAGGGATGGTTAAATCAAATTTCGGAAAAACCGTTAAAGCGAAAACCGCTTTGCGACCCAGCGCTTTTTAAAAAATTGTTTTATAAGTCGGCAGTGGAGTTTTACGCCAAGATGGAGCTCAATTTCGAGGTAGACGGTACCAATAAGAACTTCTTAAGGCATTTCTGCAAATATTGGAATCGTGATCCCCAATTTGAAATTATGGAGAACATATCCCTTAGAAAGGGTTTGCTCGTTTTTGGTTCTTACGGAACCGGGAAGACATCAAGTTTCCAGATCATCCAGAACATATCTCAACAATATCGAATTCCAGAATTGTGGTTTCCTATCATTGCAGCTCAGGAGGTAGTAGCGAAATATAATGCCGTAAGAAATAAGGACGAAGTAATCGACTATTATTCCAAAGGGGTGTTTCTATTCGATGACCTGGGAACTGAAACGGTGGGAAACAATGTATACCAATACGGAAAGGAGGAAGTATTTGTCAGGATACTTTTAAACCGCTATCGCAACTTTGAAAGTTTGGGGACTAAGACCCATATAACCACCAACTTGAGTTTTGCCCAGATCGAGAACCGGTACGGAACACAGATCTCCGATCGGTTTATCAGAATGTTCAACCAGTTAAAATTGGACGGTACCAGCCGAAGAAAATAGCTAGAGAAAGAAAAAGAATAATTAAGTAGACCAAATGTTTTGGTTCCGTCAAAAGAATTCCAATCCGAGATGAAACAAAGAAATGGAATAGCAAGAGGGTAACACGCTAAAGCGGTGTTACAAATTTGATTTACTGGTCAAGACCTTTGTTCATGGGGTTGCCATTAAATGACCTTTCCATTTTAATTAGCTGAATGGGTCAAAACCTTGTTCAACCCCTATAAAGTCCGAATTAAACTGACCCAGTATACAATACTGTTTAAACAGAAAACTGCCCATCGGTTCCAATGTCTCCCAAAAATAATCCAGTCCCTGCGGAAGTTGAAAATGCTTAGGATTTTCCAACCTCCTCAGGACCGCTCATAAAAGCATGGAACGCAGAAAAAGCGCCCCTTGCCTTTATCCTTGCCAGCGCACAGTTAATTCCCATAGATCAAAATAGATAACGTCCCAAATTTTATGAAAATAGGTGCGCCCTGCTCGATTTTTGCTTCCTGCCTGCCCGGCAGGCAGGTACGATTATCTTCCCGAACACTACAAAAATCGACCAGGATCCATGCGCAAAGTTCTTGGGTAAGATTTGGGGCTGAGTAATCTTACCAAATGCTACCTACACATTTTACATTACATCAGGACTAACTTCTTACCTCTGCTGTAACCGTATCATCAAATTATGCATATCCTCCCCTATCTTCTTTTCCAATACCCTTGCGTAAATTTGGGTGGTAGACAGTTTGGAATGCCCCAATAGTTTAGAAACTGTTTCAATGGGTACACCATTGGATAGGGTAATTGCAGTAGCAAAAGTGTGCCGTGCAACGTGAAATGTCAAATTTTTGTGTATCCCACAGGCATCAGCTATATCTTTCAATGTCCGATTTATCATATGATTGCTATAAATAGGTAATAGTCTACCCCTAGCCTTGATATCGACATTCTCTTTATATTTTTCGATAATTTTCTTTGCTATTGGCAGTAAAGGGATTTTTAAGGATTCTTCGGTCTTTTCCCTTTTGGTAAACAGCCAGTCCCCACCGTCACGACCAATTACCAAATGGTCTGACCTCAATTCTTTTACATCAATATAGGAGAGTCCCGTATAACAGGCAAACACAAAAAGGTCCTTGATCTTCTCGTAGCTCGGCTCAGTAAAAGTGGTTTCTTGGATAAGTTTTATCTCCCGTTCGGTTAGAAACTGGCGTTCTGTCTTGTTAAACTTAAGTTTAAAATTGATAAATGGGTCCTTGTCCAACCACTCCAAACGAACCCCTAACCTAGACATCTTTTTTAAACGCTCCATATGCTTCATAGCTCCATTATTGGCGCAGCCACTTCGGGTAGCGGGTTTATATTCCCGTACGTACTGCTCAAAATCCACAATAAAACGATAATTGAGTTTTTTAAGGGGAATGTCTTCCACCCGATATTCTTCCTCAAGGAATTTTTTTATACACCGCTCCGTACTGTAATAATTTTTCATGGTCCCGGGCTTTAGGGAGGTATGCATGGTCGTGTTATGATAGGTGATCAAATCGAGCAAAGTTTTTCCATCATCCTCCTCTTCCCCATAATACCTAGCCTTTACCAAGGCGGAGGTTATAACCTTGCCTTCTTCTAAAAGTTGTCGATGCGCTTCATATAATCCGACAAATATTTGATCCAAATATTTGTTCAGGGATAGCACATATTTAGAATATCCTTTCCCTCTTTTCCGGTTATGATCCCATAAACTGGCTTTTAAATCCCGATTTAAACTGAATTCACATCGTGTTCCGCTTACCGTAACACGTGCATATAGTTTTAATGTGTCGCTTTCTTTGTTATGTTTTCTTGTGAAGAACAAAACATATAATCTACTGTTTTCCAACATGATAGGCAGCTTTAGATTAGTGAAATTAGAAAGTAAAAACACGCAGTAAATACCCACAGAAGCTACTTCAAGATACGACATTTAGGAGGTATAAAAAATCCCGTATTCAACACGTTTAAGTCGTTTTCAGGTGGTTTCATGTGATTTCTTATGATACCCCTAAAAACGCAAAAAGCTGTTAATCAGTCGATTAACAGCTCAATGCAATTACATGAAAATGTAAAGTCGGGATGACAGGATTTGAACCTGCGACCCCACGCCCCCCAGGCGTGTACGCTACCGGGCTGCGCCACATCCCGAAAATCCGACTGCGAAAGTAATAAACATCTATGATATTTGCCAATAAATGCGGGAAAATATTTTCACCACTTCCATTATCAACAAAATATCAAAATCGACTTTTCCCAGTCATTCCCAAAAATCATGAATCACTTCAATTGATTTAAAGGAAGTTATGAAACTTTAAATATTGCAATAGCCGAAAAACCAGAATGATGCCCCGGCTTGGAATAAGTAGAATCCGCTATTGTGAAGCCAGCCTACTCCAAGAATATCTTATAATGGTAGTATTATCTTGGTTGTTTACCATCCAAAACTTTTCTATCCATAAAAGGAATGGAATTGTTAAGAAAGGATTTTGGTGATTCTTATCTAGCCAATATAAAAGTTGTAGGGCTAAGGAATTACATTCTTAACTTTAAACGCTTCTCTACTCGCTGTTTTATCACCGTTAAACGCTTCATAAGATCCATTATTTTAGCGTCCTTTTTTTGCTTGTAGATTTCATTTAATCCAAGAATCAACTCTTTGGCCTCACGAGAAAGGGCAACACGGTCGCTTGTGGAAAGCGACTTCATTTTCCTTTGCTCAAATTCCAGTGCTCTATCTATTAAATCCATATTATATATTTCAATTCTCTGTTTTTTATTTTCCTTCAGGCCTTCAGTAAGATCTTCAAATAAGGCCTACTTATGCCCCTACCCCATCATACACAACTACAAGATAAAAAAACTACTTTCATTCTCTATAAAAAGTAGGAAACATAGTCCTTAAATCCTCAAATCTACAACTGGTTTCTATCACTTCTAAAGCCCTTAATTATAATTTAACAGAAACCACCTCTATTTAACTTCAATTTAACCTGACCGGTTTTATATTTAAAATAGAATTTCATTCCAATCCAAATTCTACTACTTTAAGAAGCTAATCTATTGATCATTCCCTTAAAAATTAGTCCATGAAAAGGCAATACACTATACCAATACAATCTTCCCGCTACCCCCCAGGGTCTAAAGGTGGCCGTCTGTTTTAAGACATCATCCTCAATCTTAAATTCGAGCCAAGCTTCTCCTGGTAATTTCATTTCTGCATATAAAAGCAATTTTCTTTGACTCTTATCGGCATAGATAACCCGCCAAAAATCCAACACATCCCCTACCTCCAAATTCGTTTCGCTGGTTCTTCCCCTGCGAAGGCCAATGCCTCCCACCATTTTGTCTAAAAACCCCCTAACTCTCCATAAAAAAGTGGCATAGTACCATCCTGTTCTTCCTCCTATGGCCCATATTTTATCGATGGTTCTCTGCACATCGGTCACCTCTTCCTCCTTGTAATCTACAAAACATCCAAACTTTGGGACGTTCACATATTTATGAATGTCATCCTTTAACCGGCCGCTACTTACCAAAGCATCTTTCCAACTAGAAACTATACTATTCTGTTCAATCTTTTCGAATGCTAGGGAAACAGCCTCTTTATACCGTAGCGGTTGCACTTGGAGCAACTGGTTTATATCACTAGGCTTCCCTACTATTTGCACCCCCATACTGTCTACCAAATTGGTAGCAAGTTTATAGGAGGTAGAGGTTACGAAATACAACCAATAAGAAGATAGTTTTGGAGTCATCACCGGAACTGTTAGAATAGTCCGTTTTAAATTTCTTACCTCTGCAAACTGCAATAACATTTGTTTGTAGGTCAGTATCTCCGGCCCAAAAATGTCATAAGAGGTATTGTAAAGCTCTTCTCTTCCTACAGCTCTGGATAAAAAGGCCAATACATCCCTAATAGCCAGAGGTTGGGTTTTGGTGTTCAACCATTTTGGTGCAACCATTATTGGTAATTTCTCTACCAAATCCCGTATAATTTCAAAGGACGAACTCCCAGAACCTACAATAATCCCCGCCTTAAACACCGTAAGGGCATAGTTGTCCGAAGCAAGGGAATCTTCTACATTTTTTCTAGACCTAAGGTGCTTGGAAAGTTTTTCTTCGTTGGTAATTCCGCTTAAAAAGATTACTTGCTGAACCTGAGTATTCTCTAAACGCGATTTAAAGTTGATGGCACATTCTTCCTCCATCGTTTCAAAATCATTGGAGGTATGGGACATGGAGTGGATTAAATAATAGGCTGCATCAATATCCTTTGGAATGGTATGGAGGGTTTCGGGCTTTAGGAAATCGGCCTCCACAATCTCTATTTCCTCCTCATCCTGAAAACTATTCCCCACTCGTTGTTTATTGCGAACAGCACACACTACCTGATGTCCGTCCTGCACCAGCAGTGGAATTAAGCGTTTACCTATATATCCGGTTGCCCCTGTAACCAGTATTTTCATATACTTATTTTTTCTATCCTTTTACCTTAGACAATAATCAAAAACCAATAATTGGCCCATAATTATTTACCTACCATAGGGTGTATATGAGATAGCTGGAATAAAAGTATACAAAGCCCACACAACGGCACGAACATTCGCTTGCTTTTGTTAACTCATTCACCCTTAACATTAACCCATTAAAATTTATACAGCCCAAAATTCATAGTCCCCCTGTTTCTTTAAGAATGAAATGTTATAAAATTAGCCTAAACACTTAAGACCAGTAGTTTGAAAAGCGTAAGAAACATATCCCTTAATATGCCTTACGAAGGATGGTCAACTGGAAATTACAAAAGGTGCTGGAATACTACCCTAAATACGTTAGCAAAATCATAAAGTTGGCTCTATGGGGAGCTTAAGTAACAATTGTTGCAAAAGGGAGCCGTTGTTTTTAGTAAGTTTGGGCGCAATGAAGGTAAATCAATACATATCTGTACTACTCCTAACTTTGTTTATGACAAAGTTTCTGGTTGTGGACGCAAAGGTACTTTCCTGGACCATGGAGAGCGATCAGGTAGTGCTTGTTAATCCTTTTTGTAAAAAGAAGAGGGACCAACCCAAGGACTTGGAAACACAAATTACCGAGGCCTCCCTTACCGAAGTCAACTATATGGCAGTACCCTGCTCCACCGTATTTCAAGTGGAAAGTCATCACTGGACGCTTTTGGAGCAAGACCTAGCGTATGCCGTATTTGGATTTAATGTGCCTTTAATGGAAGGTCTCTATCAAGACCAAAATTCACCTCCTCCAAGAATTGCCTAACTAATTTCGCTTGTTCTGGAACCTTATCCAGAACCATCTGCTGGTGTCCTCATTCAGATAACAGACGAGGACCATTTGGCAATCTCTATTTAAAAGCACTTTTATCACATCAAAAAATGAAACAAACGATTAACATTAACCGTCGTTCTGTGCAGATATTGCGCATAGCGGTAAGCGGAATATTCTTATTAGCTGGTCTTAACCACCTTATCCAGACCGAACAAGTTGTAGGACGAATTGCCACGGCGAGTTTAAAAGACTTCGCTTATTTCTTTGGCGACCCTACCCTTTTGGTAATATTATCTGGAATTGTAATGCTAGTTGCCGGAATCGCTTTCCTAATTGGCTATAAAACTAAGTGGGCCGCATGGATCCTTATCGCGGTTTTAATTCCTATTACAATTACTATTCAAATAGGACAAGCCACTACCTTGGGCCCCTTATTTAAAAACGTAGCGATCTTTGGGGGCTTACTGTTTTTTGTACTTAACGACACCGAAAACGAATCAAAAAAACTTAGCTCATGAAAGTAAAATCCTTATTAATATTAGCTGGGGCACTCCTATTGCTACCCCTTAAGAGTATGGCTCAAGACCCCAAACAGCCCGCAAACTATGCTGCACTGGTTAAAAATGAACGTTCCCTGATAGGGGCCATAGAAACTGCAGAGGAACTTCTGATAGACAACCCAAAAAGTTTTGGTGAGTTTCAGATTGTTTTCTGCGGGAAATCCATACCCCAAAATACGGATACCAAAATCATGGATCCCATTTTAAAGCGGATAAGCAACCAGCCCATTTCGGTAGTTGCCTGCGGATTTTCTCTTAATAAATTTAAGGTAGACCAAAGTGGGATTCCGCGAGATATTGACATCGTAGAGAACGGGATTTTATACCTTTTCCAGCTTTTAAAGAAAGACTATATTAACTTAGACCTATAAATATTAATTGTAAAATTCCCCATAGCCATGTGCTATGGATAAATAAATAAAATCTGATGAAAACAACATTCTTAAAAACCCTATTAGTACTCTTTACCGTGGTTATTGGTGGCAATCTTAATGCTCAAGACAAGAAAGTGAACCACTATGCAGTTATGACAACAAAAATTCAACAACTAAAACCCATTACCTTAGCCGCAGCTTCCTTGTTGGAGGAAGACGAGGATTCCTTTGGGAGTTTTAGCACTATTATATATGGTAAAGAAGTGGAGGCCTTAACGGATAAAAAAATCATGAAGCCTTACCTAAAAGAAGCAAAAAAAGCAAAGGTAAGTTTGGTAGTTTGTAAAATGGCATTAGATCACTACAAGGTATCTGTAAAAGATATCCCAAAAGAATTTAAAGTAGTTCCCAACGCATTTACCCACTACCTACAACTTCAAAAAAAGGGAGTTATGGGCTTAAGCCTCTAGCTAATTACAATTAGTATCTAAAAGAAAAACATGAAAAAAAAGATAAAAAAAGAATTATGGCAATGGGCCGGAATAATAGCGGTACTCCTTATTCTGTATACCACAGGACTACACACAGAGGTAATAGGCTTTGCCCAAAGAGGGATTTTGGCAACGGGACTAATGAATCCCGATGTAGATAAGACGGAGTTGGCGCTGAAAGACGGTTCCAATCCGCGGGCCGACTTTAATCTAAATTTAATTGATAGCAAAGGTGCCCAGGTATCTATGGAAGCGTTAAGAGGGAAAGCTATATTCTTCAATATTTGGGCCACTTGGTGCCCTCCATGTATTGCCGAAATGCCTAGCATCAATAAATTATACAACGAAATAAAGGACGAAAATATAGCTTTTATTATGTTGTCCGTAGATGATAGCTTTGAGAAAGCAATAGCATTTAGCGAAAGGAAGGGGTACGATTTTGAGATTTATACACCCAATGGCCCACTTCCAGCAATGTATCAATCTAGAAGTATTCCCACTACCTACGTGATTGATGCCGATGGAAATATAGTGATGACCCATAGAGGTATGGGCAATTACGGCACCAAAAAATTCATCGAATTTATGCGGAGCATATAATAGGTTTCCTCCTATTATAAAGGGAGCTCCTCTGAAGGGGCTCCCTTTATATTTCTACTGTGGTCCCGTCCTGAAATAGTGATATACTAAAACCTTAGTGTAATGAAAACATCAGTAAACAATGGCCCTACCCAACGTATCCAAAACAAGTAAATAAATAGTGTGATGTGTTTAAAAGTACCTTAGCGTAAGACAATACCCTATGCTATTGCTTTAGTGAGACGGCACCTTGGACGGCCCGTTTTCTGGCAAACAATTGTTTTTGGTAAAAGGTAATCCGTATACCGAACAACAAAAAGAAACCACCAATGACCATCTGCAAAGAAATAGATTCGTCCAAAAACAACCAAGCCAAAAGGGAAGCTATAACTGCCTGTCCCAAAAGACTTACAGACACCCTAGTGGCGCGCATATGTTTTGTGGCGTAACTAATGAGCAACCAAGCCAACAACTGGCAGACTACCCCTTGCACCACCAACACCAACCAACCAGCATTAGTAAAACCTGTGAAAGGCTCTCCAAGAAAATAACTTACAATACCCAATCCTATGGAGGAGGAGATTAAATTTATAGTTAGGAAACTTACTACATCTACTTCATTTAGGACTTTTTTACTCAATAACATATATACTGAATATAGCATCCCGGATAAGATGGCAAGACAGAATGCCAAATCAAAGTCGAGATTAACAAAAGTGCTGAAACCCACCAGTAATACCATACCAAAAATAGCGACCACAGTACCAATCCAAAAATTGGTGGTGGGCTTATCCTTTAGAAAGAAAAACGCCCCTATACCAACCCATACTGGAGACAAATTGGTGAGCAGGGTAGCCTGCGTAGCGGTAGATTCCTGTATGGCAACATTCCAAACCGCCACATCGGCCCCAAAAACCAAGCCGCATAACACGGTGGGAAGCAAAAACTTCATGGAAGGCACCTTCAGCTTCTTGGTGATTAGTACATAGGGCAATATTAAAGAAGCAGCTATTGCCATTCTATAAAATGCGGAAACCACTCCAGGGGTTAGGTTAAGCTTCACCAAAATTGGGAAAATGGAAATACAGAGTACCCCCATAACCAATGCGAATCGTGCCTTCTTCATTTCTAAAAAATTAATATTTTTAATTGATCATTATATCGATCTAACATCCACCAGCAAAGCCCCTTCCATAACATCCCAACATCCATCATCTTAATTGCTGATATAAAGATCCTTGTATAGTAAAAAGAATCGGCAAAACTACTAAAAATAGATGGTGACATCACCTTCCAAACAATCCAATTATTTGTTAAATATTACCTTCCAGTTTAAGCCTATAGAACACACACTTAATTACAACTCTTAACTACGGATGCGCACTCCAAAATACCTCCATATTTTTATGTAAATTGGTTTTTTAAATGCAAGCCAACCATGAGACCTTTTTTTTTACTCCTCTTCCTAATAACCATACACCCCCTTACAGCTCAACAAACCGACAAAAACCTACAAAACGGTCTAAGGGAGCTAGTTAATAATTTTAAGGGTGAGGTTGGAGTTTACGTTTATCATACCAATAGGAACACCGAAGCCGCTATTAATGCCGATACCATTTTCCCTACCGCAAGCATTGTAAAAGTCCCTATCCTAATTGGGATTTTCGATAAGATAAATAATGGGGAACTCTCACTCAATGATCCTTTGGTCTACGATGCAAAACGGGCCTATGGCGGCGCCGGGTTGATGCAGTTTTATAAGGATAGCACCCAGACCGATCTGCGGACCCTTGTCTCCTTAATGATTACAATGAGCGATAATACCACCTCCCTTTGGTGCCAAGAATTGGCTGGTGGTGGAGAAAGCATAAACGCATTGATGGATAATTTGGGATTGCAGTATACCCGTGTAAATAGCAGAACCCAAGGAAGGACTAAGGACTGGGAAAAATATGGATGGGGACAGACCACCCCGCGGGAAATGGCTTCTCTATTAATAAAAATACGTAACCGCAACCTAATCAGTGAGGCATCGAGCGATGAAATGTATCGCCTGTTAAGCAATTCCTTTTATACGGATTACTCTCTTTCCCAAATTCCGCCCTTTATCCAGACTGCGGCCAAACAAGGAATGGTAAACCAGTCGCGCTCAGAATTGGTGATGGTGAACGCACCTACGGGCGATTATGTTTTTTATATCGCAACCAAAAACAATAATGATACTTCCTGGGGGTTTAAAAATGAGGCTTGGCAATTGCAACGGAAAATTTCTGCTTATTTATGGAGGTATTATAACCCAACTTCACAGTGGAAACCTGCCGCTGATTTTTCGGAATTACTAGGGAATCTACGGTATTAAGATAGGATTTACATATACATTATACTTGCAAAGCTTTTAATATGCAGTATTCTTGTACATGCCCTTTTAAGGGGAAGCAACTTACCTATTACCCCTCTTGGTTGCCAACACACTAATAACTAGAATCTGAAAAGCATGATAGATCATAAGCGGGAGAAGGATAACTCCCAGCGTTGCCATTTTCCCAAATAAAATCTTAGAGAAAACGGTCCCGTGTACCAAGGATTTTTTGGTGCCACAATACTGGGCCGTAATTTGATCTTCAGTATTAAATCGCAGTTTTTCAGCAACAAAGCCTGTTAATAAATAGGCCAACACAAACAAGCCTAACACTGCAACCCCTATAATCATAAGATCCAATATAGATACTGTACTAAAGATCTGTTCTTCAAAAGACCTTGCAAAACTCTTATAGATAATCAACAAAATAATGGCCTTATCAAAAAGGGCTAATTGGCTACCGTATTTTTGAACCATCCCTCCCAAGAATCGCTGTAAGGAAAGCCCCACTACCACTGGTAATATGATTTGAAAAACGAGTTTGATGTAAATTTCCGTAAACTGGAAACCCGATTGCGCCTCTTGAACAAAGAGCCCCATCCAAATTGGCGTGAGAACTATGCCGATGATTCCCGAAATACTGGCATTGAAAATAGCCGCTGGTACATTCCCCTTGGCCATGGATACCATAACCACGGAAGAGGAAACCGTAGATGGCAAGGCTGCCAAAAAAAAGAAGGCCAACCACAACAATTCCTGTTCTTCTGTTTGCAAAAAGGGTCGAAAGAATAAGACCAACAGCGGAAAGATTAAAAAGGTAGCAGTTTGCACCAACAGATGCAACTTCCAGTTCTTTAGGCCCGACTTTATTTTTTGCGGACTCAATTTAAGTCCATAGAATAAGAAAATTAGAGAAATCC
Organism: Arenibacter lacus; assembly: GCF_008711145.1. Taxonomy (NCBI): domain Bacteria; kingdom Pseudomonadati; phylum Bacteroidota; class Flavobacteriia; order Flavobacteriales; family Flavobacteriaceae; genus Arenibacter; species Arenibacter lacus. Next base: position 31,451 of record NZ_VVIN01000007.1, on the reverse strand, counting down.
CAATATCACTTATTGTATCCAATGGGATTTCACTTTGTGAGGAGCCCCACTGCGGAAAAAAATATGCAATTCCAACTATAGTGATAATGGAAAGTACAAACTTGTCTATCTTAAATTTCATAAATACACATCACTGGCTAGAGAGGCTATCACACCAATCATTATGGCGCATTATATCCTGTTCGCTCCCCATTAATTTGGTCCTATCACAGTATATAATCTGCAAATTGCGTCCTAGCGTTTATTTGCAAGCAAAGGTAGTGGAAAACAACAAGAATGAGCATCTTATGACCTGGGACGACAATTTCTTACCTATTATAGGCGAAACATTTTTTTCACCTCCTTACAAAAACAGTTTGTACTGCCCTTAAAGCCAACGAAGTCTATATAACTAAAAGCTTTAACATCTAGGATAAGGGTTTATGATATTTTTTAATCCCCGAGCAATTCCGTAATTTCATCGCCCTATTTTAAGGAGGGGTTATTGGTTAAAATAGCTGTTGCTCCCATAATTGAAAAGTTGAATATGATGAACATTATTACTTGGAATGTAAACGGTATAAGGGCCGTGGTTAAAAAAGATTTTTTTGAGTCCATTGCCCAATTGGCCCCAGACGTTCTGTGCTTACAGGAAACCAAAGCCCAGGAGGCCGAGGTGGCAGACGCCTTATCGCCTGTAGAAGGTTATGAATTAAGCGTTAGTTCTGCAGAAAGAAAGGGATATTCTGGAATCGCCATACTCTCTAAGTCTACCCCATTAAGTGAATCCACTGGTATTGGGATAGAAGAGCACGATACGGAAGGTAGGGTACAGTGTGTGGAGTACCCAGATTTTTATTTGGTAAACGTTTATGTTCCCAATTCCGGACAAAAACTTGTCCGTTTGGATTATCGCGAGCAGTGGGATGCAGATTTTCTAGCCTATCTAACTAATTTGGAAAAAACTAAGCCTGTAATTGCATGTGGGGATTTTAATGTAGCCCATAAGGCGATCGATTTAAAGAACGACAAGGCTAACTACAACAAAACTGCGGGGTATACCCAGGTTGAAATTGACGGAATGGACAATTTTATAGCGGCTGGTTTTGTGGATTCGTACCGACTTTTAAACCCAGATACTGAAGCTTATACCTATTGGAGCTATCGGTTTAAGGCGAGGGAACGGAATATTGGATGGAGGTTAGATTATTTTTTGGTCAGCAAATCTCTAAAAGACAAAATTAAATCCGTGAAAATCTATAAAGACATTATGGGGTCGGACCATTGTCCCGTAGGATTGGAACTAGATCTTTAGCCCAAAAAAATGGAACAATGGGGCCAAAGGGCCCCATTTTTCAAGGGAAATCTAAAAAGAATGCCCTCATTTCTTGGCATAGTTAAAAACCATTTTCTTAAACTCTTTAAAGTCCATTGTAAACAGATGGAGCTGCTCCCGCAAATCCATATGTTTTTCAACATATTCTCCCGACGTAATTCCCTTTTCACCTTTTAACAAGTTGGATAAGTGCTTTTCATGGGCTATGATATCCTCCTTCAAATATTGAAAGAGGGATAGGTGTACTTTATCCAAATATTTCAACATCTCCTTTTTTTCTGGGTGCATAGGTTCTCTTTTATCCAGGAGATCGGAGAAAAATCTAGACTCGTCATTCCAAAAATCGATAATATTGAGCCATTCCTTACTTTCTTGATGTAGGATATCCAATCCACTTCCAGGGATGAAATTTTTCATTCCTTTAAAATCTGATGCTGTCATAGTAGTTACTTTAAATAATGATCTTGGTACCTCAGGTAAAAGCTGGACAGTACCCTCAAAAATTTTAATTCACTTAGCAAAAATTACAAGGGCCCTATACCCGGGAATCCCATGGGTCTTCCCCTCCCATTAAAGTTAATTCTAAGGTATGGTCGCCGATTTTAACAAGATAAATTCGCTTAAATTTACCTGATCGATTGCACCGATTAGCTTTTTATCCTCAACTACGGGAAAGAAACCATTCTTTTCCCTGTTGATCATTTCATAAACTTGGGTAAGGCTTGTGGTAGCGTCTACCGTGGTAAAATTCTTTCCCATAATTTCCTTTACCAAAAGAGAGGGAGTACGCGCATGTTTCACTATATCCTTATGGGCAACTATTCCCACTATTTCATCCTGATCCATAACTACAAAATCTTTTTCCGTACCTGCCAAAAGTAGGTCTACCACCTCTTGAACGCTATGAACCGGACTTAAAATGGTTATATTCGTTAGCGTGGCCTCCTTAGCGATATGACCTTTAATTAAGGAAGTCCTTTTCACCATTTGATTCTCTGCGTAGGCCCCGAAAAAAATGAAGAAGGCAATTAAAATAAGGAATGGATTGTAAAAAAGTCCCAGCAATGAAAATACCACTGCCAAGGTCTGTCCTATGCCCGCAGCAATCCTGGTAGCCTCTACCCGTCCCAATCTATAGGACAAAAGGGCCCTAAGTACCCTTCCGCCATCCATAGGGAAAGCTGGAATGAGATTAAATAGCACCAACATTACATTGGCAATAAAAAGGTAAAAGATAAAATTTTGGAGGGAAGGAGTATAGAGCACTTCCGTCATCTCTGTGGCATTTAGGCCGAAGTAATACTTAAAGGGCACGGTAAGAGCTAATAGGAAGGCTATTACCACGTTAACGGCCGGACCCGCAAGTGCCACTAGCAATTCTTGTCCTGGTTTTTCGGGCATTTTCTCTAGACTGGCCACTCCCCCAATGGGCAGTAACATAATTTTTTTGGTCTCTATATTGAATTTCTTTGCGGTGAGCGCATGTCCTAATTCGTGCAGCACCACACATCCGAAAAGCAATAGGATCAGCAATTCATTGAGTAGAATCCTGGTAAGATCGGCACCTGCCTTTACCTCAATTAAGGCGACCCATATCAATAATAAGGAAAACGTCCAATGTACCTCTATCTTAATTCCTGCAACTCTTCCCAAATTTAAAACACCTTTCATGTCAATGCAGTTTTTACCAAGTTATTGCAAAAACCGCTAATCACCAATGATCAATATCATAAATTGTGGGAGCTACAAGAAGTATAAGGAGTAAAAACGAAGTGCAAAGGGAAAGAAAAATAGCCTATAGGCAATAACTAAAGATCCCCATAAAAATTAATTTATGGGGACCTTTATAGTATTAAAATGGTGCTTAAACCTTATAATAACTTATGCGTTCAAAAGTTCTTTCAATTCTTTTGCTGCTTGTGCAGGATCTTCTGCTCCGTAAATAGCTGCACCAGCAACTGCAACAGAAGCACCAGCTTCCTTAACACGGGTGATGCTATCTTTATTAACTCCACCTGCAATAGATACTGGTACTCCAGCTCTCTTAGCTTCGTCAATCAATACTTGGATAGAGTATCCTTCTTCAGCTTGCTCGTCCAAACCAGCGTGTAATTCTACAAACTCTGCACCCAAAGCAATTGCTTCTTTTGCACGTTGAACTCTGTCTTTAACACCGATGGTATCTACAACAACACCTTTACCGTGCTCTTTTGCAGCTTTAACTGCACCAGCAATAGTAGAGTCACCTGTAGTTCCCAAAATGGTAATATAATCTGCACCAGCTCCAAAAGCCATGTTTGCTTCCAATTCACCTGCATCGGCAGTTTTAAAATCGGCCAAAACCAATTTGTCTGGAAAAGCATCTTTCATCTTTCTAACTCCGGCTAATCCTTCACTCTTAATAAGTGGGGTACCCAATTCTATAATATCTACATAAGGAGCCACTTTTGTTGCCAAAGCGATTGCATCCTCTATTTTCAATAAATCGATCGCTACTTGTAATTTTGCCATAATTCTATATTTAATTTTAAAATATTCTACGTTAATTAATTTTTTCTATCTGCAGTTTTCTATTCCATATTTGCGTGACGCTTCCACAATTCCGAAGCGGTACTGCCATCTATATCCCAAAGGGCCTGGATAAGTGCATCGAAGCTTAATAAAAGGGACTGCTCAAAAAGACTACCTGCATATTGTTTAGATACGTCTTCGTCCCGAGCCTGCTTTTGTGCTGCAGGAATCGTAACCGTATAGTCTGCCAATGTTGCCAGGGGAGACGTCGGACTAGTGGTAAAACAAATTACGTTAGCCCCTACATTCTTCGCTACCTCAGCCGCTCTTACAATTCCACTGGTAGTTCCAGAACCTGAGCCGGCGATGAGCAAATCTCCTTCATCGATCGCTGGTGTAGTTGTTTCTCCAACAACAAATACAGTATAACCCAAGTGCATTAGTCTCATGGCCGAAGCTTTCATCATGAGTCCGGTTCTTCCGGCTCCCATCAAGAAAATACGGTTTGCCTTATTGATAGCTGGCATTAATGCAGCAATTTCATCAGATTTTATCTGGGCAGTTAACCTTTGATGCTCGTCCATAATGGTTTGCATTGCCGATGCTACCAATTCTGTCTCTTGTGTTGCTTCTATTGTAGATGTGTTCTCCATAACTTTTTAATGTAAAAGCTTGATTACTATCAAACTGCGGTGCAAAGATAGGAGCTATCATCCTAGGATAATTACACAATTTGATAGTTATATGGTACAATTTGCCCATCAACAATAAACCAATGGTATTATTCACTATTTTTGTGGTACATTTTGGAAACGGCTTCGTTTTTTGTCGATTAAAAGCAAGAAAACCCCGTGTTTTTCCATCATAAAAAACAGTTCTAATGCTCGGTGATAAGGTTTTATATATTAAAAATTTGGGCAATTGCCCCCCTGCTTATTTAAACGATCCTGCCAGAAGGGATTTTTATGAGATAGTTTGGTTGCGCAACGAGGATGCGCTACATGTGCCACAACACGATTTTCAGACCTTAAAAGGAGACTGGATTTATTTGATACCTCCTTATAGAGTACATCAACTCAACAAAGCCGGTAAAAACGGCGTTCTTATATCCTTTAAACAAGATTTATTGGAAGGGGATTTAAAAGAGTTTTTATTGGATGTTTTTAGAATGTTCAATATTCAGGGAGAATTTTCGTGCTTACAGGTAAATGAGGAAACCTCTAAAGGTTTAATGGATGTGTACCAGCTCTTGGAAGAGGAATACAAGAAAGAGACCGTTAGTCTTATTATGCTAAAAGCGCTCTTAAAAGTATTTTTATTAAAATTGATACAGTTAAAGGAAGAGCATTTTACCCTTCAGGATATTAATGAAAAGCGGGTGTACGAGTTTATGCTTTTGCTTGAAATGAATTATCAAGAAGAACGGAACACCGATTTCTATGCTGGTAAATTGGGAATTAGCGCAAAACGCCTTAATCAAATTCTAAAGGAAAAGTTGGATAAAACTGGGGTCCAGATTATCCATGACCGCTTGATTTTGGAAGCTAAACGTCAAATTATTCATAGTGAAAACACCATTAAGGAAATAGCTTATAATCTAAACTTTAAAGACCACTCCTATTTCAGTCGGTTTTTTAAACTGCACGCGGGTGTAACACCGCTCGAATTTCAAAAGAAGGTAAGGGAGCATGTCATCTCCCACGACAATACTTTATATAATTGATTCTTTATTTATTGGAGTGGGATTAATTGGTTAGGTTATAATAATGAATCAAACTTCCCAAAAAGACAACTTATTTTGGCAGCTGACGGGAAATTAGCAACCACTGTGCATCTTACACCTTACCAACACACTACCTATACCCTAATTCAATTATTTCCTGCTTTGAGAAAAGCTTATTTTGGGGCAAATAGCTATCCAACTATTTAAAACGGATAATCCCAGGCTCTTATTTCCCATTTTTACCTAGCTTTTTACCTCCTTAGACTTTATTTACAACCAATCCCAACACAAAACCCGCACCCTAAGCTATTGAGTTAGAAAGAATTGCATATGAAATAACACCACTTAATCTATCCCCCTATCTTTATAGAAATGCCAATCGGTAGGCATATGGTTACCGACTTAAATTCAATATAAATGAACAAGGATATAAAAGAGATTGAGAATAGGATTAATGACATTATTCAAAAAAATGAAGATGCCATTAAGGGATATGAAACAGCCGCAGAAAATACGGAAGAAACGGGCTTGGAAATGTACTTTAGTAATAAAGCGAGGGAGCGCCGCAACTTTTTGGTAGATTTAAAGTCGGCCACCCCTGCTTTGGATACACGCGATAAAATAGAGGGAAGCACTAAAGGCGCCTTACACAGAACTTGGATGGACGTAAAAGCATTCTTTTCTGGGGATGATGCCGAAGCAATGCTAGAGGAGGCCATTAGAGGTGACAAAGCCGCCATTGAGGAATATAATGAAGTACTGGCCGACACCCACATACCCCCAAATGTATCCTCCATAATAAGAGCTCAGAGAGATTGGCTAAAAGAAGATTTGGCTAAAAATAGAACTTTGGAAGATTTAAGGTAAATTATCACTAGACATTAAGAAAAGCCCCAGAATTTGGGGCTTTATTATTTTATAAAAAGAAAAATATCTTAAGACACCCATAGAGCTAGGAGCAAGTAGTTTTATGAAAAGGATCAACGCCTATAGTACAGTATGCTTATCTAGCTGTAGCATTCCCTACTAAAGCAATCTTTTTACCCTTCCTTATGCCAATTAGCTGTTAAATTTTGTTTTACTTTTATTATAAAAACTTAAACAAGTTGTATCTTGTAGCATAGATTTAACAGCCATGGTAAAAAAGAAAACAATTTCAGACACCCAGCTAATCGATAGGTATATGGATTATGTACTGGAACATCATAAAAGCCCAGATTCCGTTTATGCTTTTGCAAAGGAAAATAATATGGAAGAGGCTCAGTTCTACGAATTCTTTGGCTCATTCAAGGCCTTGGAACAACAGATCTTTAAGACCTTTTTTGATAACACTCTTACAGTGTTGAAAAAAAGCGAAGAATTCCAATCTTTTGACGCACGCAATAAGCTCTTGAGTTTTTATTACACTTTCTTTGAAAATTTAACTGCCAACCGAAGCTACGTACAATATGCTTTAAAAAAGCACAAGAACAGTTTAAAAGGGCTATCCCTTCTATCCGAACTAAGAAAAGGTTTTACCGCCTATATTGCAGATTTAGATATTAAAACCCTGGATTTAAAACAGGAAGAGCTAGAAAAATTTCAAAAACGCGCCCTGCAAGAATCGGCTTGGATACAGTTATTGTTGACCTTAAAGTTTTGGATGGACGACACTTCGGCCTCCTTTGAGAAAACAGACATATTTATAGAGAAATCTGTAAATACCAGTTTCGACATTTTAAATATTTCCCCATTAAAGAGTGTAATCGATTTTGGGAAATTTATTTACAAGGAAAAAATACATCCCAACAACTAGCCATACATGAAAACGATAGATCACATCCCCATCTCCAAAATACATCGTGCTTCTAAACTGGTGTCTACCGGTGCCAAGCTTGGTGTTAACTACCTGAAGTATTATGGCGATAAAATTACCAAAACGGAAGTAGAGGCTAGGTCACGCTTAAATGAGAACAACGCCGAGGATATTTATGATAGCCTAAAACAACTTAAGGGCAGTGCGCTAAAGGTGGCCCAAATGCTCAGTATGGAAAAAAGCATTATGCCGCAGGCCTATGTGGAAAAATTTTCCTTGTCTCAATTTTCCGTTCCTCCCTTATCCCCACCTTTGGTATTCAAGATTTTTAAAAGGCATTTTGGTAAACTTCCCAATGAACTATTCGACACTTTTAACCCCAATTCTGTTAATGCCGCTAGTATTGGACAGGTACACGAAGCCAAAAAAAACGGAAAAAATCTCGCTGTTAAGATTCAATATCCCGGCGTTGCAGAAAGTATAGCCTCCGATCTGGCCTTGGTGAAACCAATTGCCATAAAAATGTTCAATATAAAGGGAAAGGACCTGGAAAAGTATTTTAAGGAAGTGGAGGAAAAACTTTTGGAAGAGACCAATTACCTCTTAGAATTAGAGCAGAGCAAGGAAGTTGCCGCCGCATGTTCCAAAATTCCAAACCTTCTTTTTCCAGAGTACTATGAGGCTTGGTCCTCTGAATATATTATTTCGATGGATTATATGGAGGGATTGCACCTATCAGAGTTTACGGCCCTAAATGACGATCAAGAAAAAGCCAATAAATTAGGGCAAGCCCTTTGGGATTTTTATATGTTTCAAATACATCAATTGCGAAAAGTACACGCAGACCCGCATCCCGGTAATTTCCTAGTCTCCCCGAAGGGGGAACTGATTGCCTTGGATTTTGGATGTATGAAAATAATTCCGAATGATTTTTATGTCCCTTATTTTGAGTTGGCTAATCCCAAAAATATCAACAATCGTGAATTTTTTGTCTCAAAATTATACGAATTGGAAATTCTTCGAGTAGATGACACCAAGGAGGAAACGGAATTCTTCACCGAAATGTTCCATGAACTGTTACAACTCTTCACACAACCATTTCACGTAGAGCGATTTGACTTTTCGGATGCGGAGTTTTTTGGAAAAATATCAGCAATGGGGCAACGCTATTCCAAGAATACAGAATTGCGTAAAATGAATGCTAATCGTGGCTCCAAACATTTTATCTATATCAACAGAACCTTTTTCGGCCTTTATAATTTGATGTTCGATTTAAAAGCCAATAATATTGAGATTAATAATTTTCAGCGATTATAGGCACTAACAAGAAAAGGTAGCTGTTGGTAATCCTTTTCAAAAGCAACTTTTAGGATAAGCATAACACCATTTGGTATCTTGCTAAATTGAAAATTTAATCTTTGGCAGCAAGGTGATCCGTATTCCTAGTAATATTAAATCCCGCCTAAAAATAGGCGGGATTTAATATGTATTGGTCTACTATATCCTAGGAAATCCTTAGGATTTATAATGTTCCCTAATTTCCTTTTCTATATCCTCGTCCCATAATCTGGTAAGTAATTCCTTGGCCATATTGTTGTAATAGAGTGCTTTTGCTTCATCCCCATTCTGATGGAATACTTCAGATAATTTATAGATAGCTGGGATGTACATATTATTTATACGCAGACAAAGTTTAAACTCGCGAATAGCATCTTTAGGCCTTCCTTTTTCGGCCATAATCATCCCCTTTTTAAAGTGTGTTTCAATTTCCTTCACATCATTATCAAATCTAGAGTAGAGTATGCTTTTAGATTTTGTAGTGATAAAAGAACAGGGTAATTCCCGGGTTACCTTACTGGTAACGCTCCCCATAAGTACACGCTTTAGACCGGAACGTCCCGTAGTCCCCATAATCAGCAGATCGTGCTTGTGTTTTTTCACCATATTCACAATGGTTAGAGGAACACTTCCTGCCTGAAGATCTATCTTATGATCTACACCGGTAAAGTCAAAATCCTTTAAGAATTTTTTCATGTCCTTTTCCAGATGTTTCATTCGGCGTGTATTTTCCTCTTCCAAGTCTTCTAACTGGTACCTAGGAGAAAGATTTAGCACAGGCTCTACAACTCCCAACACCCTTAGTGATGCCTTAAAATCTTGCGCCAAAGAAATAGCATTGTTGAGTGCACTTCTAGAAGGTTCCGAAAAGTCTACCGGACAAAGTATATTGGTTACTTTAGACTTCCCCTTGGTAGATACCACCCATACCGGTATAGGTGAATATCGCATTAACTTTTCGGCACTATCTCCCAATTTATGTCGTTGCCCCTGTAGTTTTCGACCCGATCCTGCAACAATCAAATTTACATCTTGGAAGGAAGCTACCTTTAAAATATTATCTATCAATTTACCGTGCTTAATAATAGGGTCTTTGGTTATAATACGCGCTTCTATAAGGGTATCATTCACCTTGTTTAAGGACTCCATCACACTATCTAACAACATCTTTCGCATACTAATGCTTCCACTACCCGCTTCTTCAGACAGAACATGGGTAATAATTACTTCGGAATTATATACCCGGGCAATATTGATAGCCGCATCTATTTGATTATCATAATCGCCATTTATATCTATAGGAACCAGAATTTTTTCGAGTTGCTTCATGTTTTTAACTTTTGTAGGAATTAAACCTAAATTTAACAAATGATATTATTAAACCTAAGATATTTGTGAAATATCTTAGACGCCCATTATAATTTATTATAGGTTTTTAGAGATTGATTATTCATCCCTAGAATATGATTTCTCGAAAATTTCCGTCATTTACCTCAGGGCAGGCCCGCCTGAGCAGATCGGGCAGGCACTTAAAGCGTACTTAGTAAGTAATGGAAGAATGGATCAATTATTTTTCATCACCCATCTATTAATAGCATTGTGTTCACCCGACAGTACCACCTTATAGAAATTGGAGGGCCATTGCGATTGGTCTATGGTCGCTTTTCCCAAATCAATAGCTACCGTAGCTGCCAAGGTATATGCATCGGTCCCCCCACTTGCAAAATTATTGGTAGTAGTAATCCAAATATCCAGAGTTCCTTCTAATTGGTAGGCATCCCATGTTAGGACTAGCTCCTTATTGTTGAGCATAGCTTTGGCGTTGGCCAAAGAAATTTCCGTGCTAAGAGGCACCCCATCCATTTCCCATAATTGCTCTTTGTTTGGTTGAATGTCCAGAGTGTGTAAAATGGTAGGAACAATATCTACCAATCCCACTTGCCCCTCTTTATAATAGTCATTAAGCTCCTTCTCATTGGTCACGATCCATATACTACGTTCCCGATCCGATTGCCCTCCATGGCCTTTCCCATCCTTTGGATTGCGGCCATGGTCTGTGGTAATCCAAAGCTGCCACTTTTCATTAAAGTTCTCAGTTCTATAATGTATCGCTTCCCATAATTTTCCCATCTGAAGATCCATGGTTTTTACCGCCATATAAAATGGTTCACTATCCCCATACCTATGGCCCATATCGTCCGTGTATTGCAAGTATACCCAAGAAAGGTCTGGGGCGCTCTCCTTTATTACCTTCGCTGCCTGATCCACAACATGCTCATCTATCTTGTGTATATGAAGGGAATTGTCCTCATGGGGGAATCTAATAGTATCATTTTCAAATCCATCAAAATGATAGTCCAGCTTTATGTTTCCGTTTGTGGCAAGCATCTCCCCTACCAATTTGGTTCGGTTATCTAACCAGGTAGAGAAGATGGCCGTTGTTAATTGGGGCCTATATTCCCTCACCATTCTAAAAATGTTCCAATAATTGTAATTGGGATCTTCAATACCATTTCCCCATACATTGTGTTTATTGGCCCAAGTACCCGTTAGTAAGCTATTATAGCCTACAGCGGAAATAGTAGGACTTTGGGAATATCCTCCCTTTTCCCCACCTACATAAGCCCGCGCATACCCATTCTCGCCCGCAATTAAATCTAAATGGGGTGTATCAATTTTCTCTAGTACGTCGGACGAGATGCCATCGGCGATTACAAACAACACCTTGGTATTGGGCCCTTGGGAAATAACAATTAAACTTGTTAGGAAAGTGATTATTAATGCTAGCAGGGTTCTATGGGACATCATTATTATTTTTTAAGCAATTACAAAAGTCCAAGTTGTAAAACTCTTACTCCAAGGAAGCGCTATGGCAGGCCAACCTTTATAAAACTCTCTGAGTTGGAAAGATACCATGCTTCTAACGCACCTTTTTTTTGCAATATAGGCTTTTTCAGTTCTTTAATAGTTCCAAGTCTGTGGTAGTTGGATGGTGCTTATTCCGCCTACATCATTCTACAATTACTCGTACCCAACCCGCTTCGGGAAGTTCATAGCGGTCTAGTTTCATTACTTTTTTCTCTCCATCAAAATACCGGTATACCAAATAAACACAGGCATCCGTACTTTCAATGTAGAACAGCCCCAATCTCTTGGGAAAAGGGAGTCGCATCTGCTCACATTCCTTGGTTAATTGATGCGCCCCTATTTCTATAAGAAGACGCTTTATAGCATAGCGATCGTGATTTCGATATACAATATTCTTCATTATTTTGGATAAAATCCCTTTTTATGGATTATATCCAAAATTAATCATTTTATAGATAGGGAGTAGCTTGAAAAAAGTTAAATTCTCCTCTTGTAGAAAAGAAGTAGCACCGTTCATGGCTTAATAGCCATCTATGTAATCCTCCTTATGACATCAAAATTATTACTGCGGATAAATAACCATTTTACTAGCGCTTGGAAAATACCTTTCCAATTTAGCTGGCACCCCATCCAACAAGCCAAAATGGGAGATATGAGCTCTCCTAGCCGACACCATTATTATAAGATCATCATCCGAAATTTTCCTAGAAAGAATTAGGAAATCTACCCATTCATTAAAGTAATTGTAGTTAATAGACAGGGGTACCTTTTTCTCTTTCGCAAATCGCAGAATGGCCTTATAGGTTTCTTCATTACAATTTAGGTTGATGGGGATGGATAACTCCACGGATAATTTTGCCAGTTTATTGACCCAGATAGCAAAACCTTCTTCCAATTCTGCATTGGGCGGAACAATTACAAATATTCTTTTATGGTTAGTCAATGGAATCTCGAAATTACAGATAAACAGGGTTTTATCGGTATTTTCCAAAATACTCTCCATTTTATCCCCAATCAATTTATCTAAAAATCCGGTTTTTTGCGGCCACCCCAATAAAATTATATCGGCCATAATCTCCTTGGCTGTCCTAGAAATTCCGCTAGCGGCATTATGGTCTATAGTGGCCTTAACTATAGCCTGTGTATCCGAAGCCGTAGTTTCACTTAAAAACCTTTCTAGGCCTTGTTTGGCTTTGATAATTGACTTTTCTGCCTCATCCGTATTTGGGACAACCGTTAGGATAGCGAGCGGATTAACCGATTTCTTTTCCTTTATCAAAACAGCAAAATCCAAGACCTTATCAATATTAATCAGATTGGCGATCGGGATAAGAATGTATTCGTTATTTGGGCCATAAGGCAGGTGAACCTCTTCATCTTCATCTGCGTTTTTGATGATCATTTTAGCAGCGCTTTCCGTGGCGAAGGAAGCAATAATACAGGTTACGAGAATTAACACCACAGTTCCGTTCAAAATATTATCATCCAAAATTCCTGCATTATATCCTACTAGGATTACTGCCAGGGTAGCAGCAGCGTGGGCACTACTTAGACCAAAGATCAACTTCCGTTGTCCCTTGGAGAATTTAAAGATTTTCTGGGTAAAAAAAGCTGCTGTCCATTTACCAAAAATCGCAACAACGGTTAAGGTTCCCGCAATAACCAGTGCCATGGGACCACTTAGTATAACGCTAACATCCACAATCATCCCTACACTAATAAGGAAAAAGGGAATAAAGAGCGAATTCCCAATAAATTCTATTCGGTTCATGAGGGCAGAAGAATGGGGAATTAACTTATTTAGTGCCAGACCGGCAACGAAGGCCCCAATGATAGATTCCAATCCGGCAATTTCAGCTAGAAATGCTGAGAAGAACACTACGGAAAGCACAAAGATATAGTGGGAATGCCTTTCACTCTCCAAGCTCCTAAAAAACCACTTTGCAATTCGCGGGATTACTAGGAACATAAAGGCAGAAAACAACACCAAGGATATGGCAAGTCGGATCCAAAACTCTTGGGTTAGTCCGCCTTGGTGGGCTCCCAAAATTACGGCCAACAAAATAAGTACCGCCGTATCGGTTAATATGGTACCCCCTACTGTTATCGCTACGGCTATGTTTTTTGATACGCCCAACCGACTCACAATGGGATAGGTTACCAGGGTATGGGTTGCAAACATACTGGAGGTAAGCAAACTTGCGTTAACATCAAACCCCAATAAATAATGACATACAGGAAAGCCTATGGCGATAGGAATGGTAAAGGTTAGTATCCCAAACAATACACTTTTATTTCTTGTTACCTTAAACTCATTTAAATCCAACTCCAATCCCGCTATAAACATAATATAGAGTAGGCCTATGGTAGAAAACACGTCCACAAAAAGACTTTTCTCCAAAATATTTAATCCGGCAGGACCAATGATGATTCCCGAAATGATGAGTCCGATTATACCTGGTATCCTAATTCTTTGGAGTATTACCGGGGCCAAAAGGATAATTAAGAGAATTAAAGAGAAGATTAAAATAGGGCTTCTTAAGGGTAGTTGAAACTCTTCTATAACATGATCAATAATGACATCCATGGTGCAGGGTTCGGTAAAAGGTTAAACAGTAAGAATCGGCTTGCCGAATTTTTCAATTCGCTAAAATAAGAATTGCTAACACCGATTGTCTATCAGTAAAGTTAATTTTGCACAGGCACCACCAATTCCTGCTAAAACCAATACCATACTACCACCTCCATTCCCCAAAACCTACTAAACAAACCTCCTTTACTTAGCACCTCATCAATCCCAAGAAAAAAATCACTCCAAGAAAATACTACTCGCACTTTTTCCAGACCAATAACCATAGCAACAGCCATAGTTAAATTGCCTCTACCATAGGGTCCTGACTTCTAGTGAAACTATAGCGCATTTTTTTGATGTATCTGCCAACTTAGATAGAACACCAATTTTATGGTATGCTAAGCTGATTTACTTCCAATTGATTAAGTATAAAATCCTGATTAACAGACTTAATCGATAGCGTTGTAAACGGTGCATTGGGAAAGAAGATTTCCGTTAGTACGGTTGATCCTTCATCAAAAAAAAGTTCTAAGGACGTTTTATCCAAGAGGATAGTTCCAGAAAGTTTTTCACTTGTGGAAACTCGTTCCGCAATACTCTTCTTATTAGCAAAGGTTTCGGAAAATCCTGTTTTACCTGATTTACTGCGATCTATAAAAAAGGTATTATCTGTACCGTCGTACCCAAATAACAATACGTCCCCTTGCTTATTAAACAGCTTAAAAGTGAAGCTGTTATTTTTGATGTCTGCAATAGAAAACTTAATTACAGCGCGTGAAAAATCAACCTCCTCTACGTTGATGAGCGCCATTTCTCCATTGACTTGAATGTTTTCCTTTTTATACTTTATCCCATTAAAAGTATACTGCACCCCCTTGTAAGCTTCAATTTCATTAACCGGCATAGACGCTAACCTATAGGATTTATCATCTTTGATAACTTTTATTTCCCTAGCCACAGTCATGGCACTACGCCAGGTTTCGGTAGGAACTTCATTGGCGTATTCCCAATTGGACATCCACCCCATATAAAACATGCTTCCATCTTTAGAGGTAATATTGGAAAAAGTAACCCCTGCATAATTATCTTTTCCATAATCTAACCAATGGTGCTGCCCCTTGTTTAGCTCAGCTTCAAATTCCTTATCCATAGTGAATGATGTACCATCAAAGTCGCCAATGAAATATTGCGTGGCACTCCCCCCATTAGGTCCCCCAGGATTTATACTTACAAGGAGTACCCATTTGGTTTCTTCAGAACCCTCTACGGGTAGGGGAAAAAGATCTGGACACTCCCAGACACCTCCGTGAGTGCCAATTTCCCTATCCCAATCTCCGCCAAATTCCGATAGTAACTCCCAGTTTTTAAGGTTTTTGGAACCGTAGAATAGTACCTTATCATGGGCGGCCAAGACCATTACCCATTTTTCATGTTCTTGATTCCAATATACCTTGGGATCCCTAAAGTCCCTGATCCCTGGATTCTCTATCACAGGATTTCCTGAATATTTGGTCCAGCTAAGCCCCTCATCCAAGGAATAGGCAATGGCCTGCGACTCCACATCTATTTTATTGGCTTCGGCCTTTTTTGGATCGTGATAGGTAAACATGGCAACGATAGGGACTTCTCCCTCCGGCCCAAACCCAGAAGTGTTTTCTAGGTCTACCACAGCACTACCAGAAAAGATATAACCAAGTTCGTCTGGGTACAGTGCAATAGGCTGCTCTTTCCATGTAATCATGTCGGAGCTTATGGCATGGCCCCAATGCATAGGCCCCCATTTATTGCCATCCGGATAATGTTGGTAATACAAATGGTAATACCCATTATAATAGAACATACCATTGGGATCGTTCATCCAACCCACCTTGGGCGTAAAATGAAAATTTGGGCGGTACAATTTCTCTTCCGAGTCTAACGTGCTTATATCTTTAACCTTGGACTCATTCTTCTGCGTCTGGTCCTTACAAGCAAGAACTAAACCAAGACCCACAAAGGCAAGAACTAATTTTAATCTATTATTTATCATATCTAAAGAGGAAGATTAAAGATTAATTTATGTATGCTACTGTTTCACGTTATTACTACTGGGTTTACTGAGGGATTTACTAAGAGCCTCCAAGGAAATCCCCTTGGTCTCGGGCATTATAAAGGCCACAAAGAGCAGCTGCAACACCATCATAAATGCAAAGAATGCGAATACAGTCCCAGCACCTATTGCAGTGAATAGGAAGGGAATTAGGGAAGGAATAACTGCCGCTAAAATCCAATGCACTGAACTCCCAAAAGACTGCCCTGATCCGCGCAGATGATTAGGGAAAATCTCAGATATAAACACCCAAATAACAGTCCCCTGCCCCACGGCATGGGCGGCAATGAACAGGAAAAGGAATATGGCTACAGACATCCCCTCCCAATTCAGGAAAAATGCACAAGACACCAAACTAAGGGAAATTATATAGCCAAAGGAACCTATATACATCAACTGTTTTCTGCCTAGCCTATCAATTAAGAATATGCCAAGGAGCGTAAAAAGAAGATTGGTAACCCCTATACCGATACTGCTCAATAGGGCAGTACTTTCCCCAAGACCCGCCTCCTCCAATATTCTTGGGGCATAATACAAAAAGGCATTAATACCAGAAGTCTGATTAAAAAAGGCCATACAGAATGCAAGGATTAATGGGAGGCGGTATTTCTTCATAAAAATGTTCTCTCCCGACACCTTGTTCTCATTTTCCTGATTTATTTCCAACATTAATTTCTCTACATCTTGGCCAGGATTAATAACCTGAAGTACATTTTTTGCTTCTTCGGTACGCATCTTGGTAAGCAGCCACCTTGGACTCTTAGGAACCGAAAGCACAAAAAGTGTATAAATTAATGCAGGAATAGCCTCTACCCCCAGCATCCATCGCCAAGCATTTTCTCCAATCCCACTTAATAAATAATTAGATAGGAAGGCCACCAATATCCCAAATACGATATTAAATTGGTACAAGCCTACCAGTTTCCCCCTATCCTTGGCAGGGGCAATTTCAGAAATATAGGCAGGGGCGGCAATAGTGGAGGCCCCTACTCCCAATCCGCCTAAGAATCGGAACATGGCAAAGCTAATAGGGTCGTTTGCCAAGGCAGAACCCAGTGCTGATACTGTATAAAACACCCCTATCCAGATTAAGGTTTTCTTTCTACCCAGTCTATTGGTAGGTATTCCGCCCAACAAGGCACCAATAACGGTTCCCCATAAGGCCATGGCCATTACAACAGTTCCATGGAAAACATCCGATGAGCCCCATAAGAGCTGTAGTTTTTTATCGGCACCAGAGATAACTACCGTGTCAAACCCAAATAAAAAACCTGCTAAAGCTGCCGTGATGGACCATATCAATATTTTTCTCATATCGCTATTATTAAGTATAAAGGATTTCGCATTTTAAATATAGTGGTGGTTATTTATTTCAAATGCTACCCCTGTTACAATCCTCTCAGCATCCTTCCTTTCAATGGCCAAAGCACATCACTTTAAAGATAGGAAATGAACTATTAGCAGGAGTTTCATTTTCTACCAAGGTAACAAAAACGTTTAAAATTAACCTATGATAATCAGTATATTGGATGTAAAAGCCATCATTCATCATTTTTATATCCATGAATCTCCCCTTTGCAGAACCTTGATAATCCTGCGGTAGCCTGTCTCCTTACAAGGTAGTAGGGGTAACCCAAAAGATAGCTATACATCACCCCGTAGGATTATGGTAAAAGTAGGCCGTTGATGGTTAGCGGTTAGCGACTAAAAATATAGTATGTATAGGTTTTAAAGTCCCCAAGACAGGGGAAGCACATAATAGACCATGAGTCCAAGTATGATGATAGATATGATATTCATCCATAATCCCGACCTCGTCATATCGTATATTCTTAAATAACCAGAACCAAATACCACTGCATTGGGCGGGGTTGCCACGGGAAGCATAAAGGCACAAGAGGCGGCTGTGGTGGCCGCTACTATTAAAATATAGGGATCAATCTCCAACTTAGCCGCAATGGGTGCTAAAATGGGCAATAGCATGGCAGTTGTTGCCAGATTTGAGGTTACTTCGGTCAAGAAATTTACACAAGTAATCACGATAAAGACAAGTAAAAAAAGGGAGACTCCTATCAGTAGATCAATTTGACTGCCCAGCCATATTGCCAATCCTGTTTCTTGAAATCCGGCTGCCAAAGCCATTCCCCCACCAAACAACAAGATAATTCCCCAAGGAATTCTCACCGAATCGGACCAGGAAAGAAGCTTTTTTTTCTTCTTTTTAGAAGGGATAATGAATAAGACAATCGCTGCCGTCATAGCAATAATGGTATCATCCAATCCCGGAATTAAATGCTGTAAGAGAAAAGAGCGTGTAATCCAACAAAAGGCAGTAAGCACAAAGACCACAAGCACCAATTTCTCTTCAAATTGCATGGGGCCCAACTCTTTTATGAGTCGGTTAATTTCTGGTTTCCCCCCTGGAAATTCCTTCTGCTTAAACTTAAAGGAAACTCGAGTTAAATAGACCCACGCTATCCCCAATAATATGATAGAAATTGGCAAACCAAATTTAAACCATTGTAAAAAAGTAATTTCAACTCCGTATGTTTTCTGAACAAACCCTGCCATTACCAGGTTGGGTGGTGTACCAATTAAGGTGGCAATTCCGCCAATAGAGGCAGAATAGGCAATACCAAGCATCAATGCCTTTCCAAAAATAGCATTTTCATCCTCTTTGGTGGTAGGGTTGTCCTTTAATTGGGCTACCATGGACATCCCTATGGGCAACATCATCACCGAAGTAGCCGTATTGGAAATCCACATGGACAAAAAAGCGGTAGCAATCATAAATCCGAGGATCACCCTATAAATATTAGTGCCAATGATTCTTATAATGTTTAAGGCAATCCGCCTATGCAGGTTCCATTTTTCTATCGCTATTGCCAAAAAGAACCCTCCCAAATACAAAAACACATACTTATCCCCATAGGCAGCTGTGGTATCCTCTATTTTCATAATACCCGCCATGGGGAAAAGAATTAATGGAATTAGGGCGGTTACGGCAATGGGCACCGCTTCCGTAATCCACCAAATAGCGATCCAACAGGTAGCTGCCAGCATAAGATAGGCGTTCTGGGGCATATCTGTGGGGACATCAAAAAAAAGGAAGGTTAAAAAGGATAAGGGACCTGCTAATAGGGCCAAGGTGTTTTTTGGTATGGTCATCTCGTAGAATATATGAGCCTAAGCTATTTAAAAAAACAATAAGGAGAAAGCATTGCATGCACTTTCCCTAAAGCAACCAGCTATTTTTATGGATTCCCATTCTGTATTCTTACCTTAGGGATTTAATTCTTACATTAAGACAATTAACGCATGGCAAGCCCGCCTGAATAGTACGGGCAGGCCCATGAGAGGACGGTTGGAAAATTAAGATAGTAAGTCGATCAAAGTATCGCAGCATTCAAATTTCACTAAGTGAGTAAAAACTATAGTTATGTGTTTTGGAACTAGGGTAACCACTTCCATCAAGGATTTGCAAAAATATTACAATGTAACCAAGCTGGTTGGGAAAACTCCAGTGGAAGACAATTTAATGTACCACCACGCCAACGGATGGGCCCATCCATTGATGTGGATCATTCCCCAAGAAAAAAATCAGCATATTACTCCCTCTATGTGGGGCATTATGCCAGCAAATGGCTTGGGAGCAGATTATCAGACTTATTATAAGGGTGCTGCAAGGTTTGGAGCCGGATTAAATGCCCGCTCCGAAAAACTCTTCGATCATTTTATTTATAAGCACAGTGCTTACTCCAAGCGCTGTATTATTCCTGTTGACGGTTTCTTTGAGCCCCATACCGCACCCAAAAATTTTAAAGTCCCGTTCTATTTTGAACGAATCAACAGAGAACCTATTAGCCTTGCCGGTATATATACTACCACCAAGGATGGGTACAATACCTTTACGATTCTTACCAAGGAGGCCACTCCCCTCTTCGAAAAAATACACAATACCAAAAAAAGAAGACCGGTAATTCTACAGGATGACGCTATTGAAACCTGGTTGCATGCAGGCCTATCACAAAACGAGATAGAAGCCGTGATAAAGCAAGATATGCCCGACTCTGAACTAAAGGCCTACCCTATCAGTAAAGACCTATATAGCCGCAAGATAGATTCTAATCGGCCCGATATTATAAAGGAAGTCCCCTACCAGGAATTGGAGATAGAATATTGAATGGGGAGAGAGGTTAGAGGTTGGCACTACCACCTTATACCCACGTATTTAAAATTTCTCAGGAACTACTAATTTAAGGGCTTCAACACTTATTTATTTTTTTAATAATTAGGGAAATAACAGTTTATCAAGTTAAAGAGAAACTCTATTATGGGGCAAGGGACCAAAAACCAGTAGAAGTACTGTTTCATATTTTGTACCCAATTTTTCTTTTAAAATTTTGAAAGCCTTAGTTATCTGTCCCTCTACAGTTTTTGTAGAAATTTCTAAATAATTCGATATTTCAATATTAGTAAGTCCTTCCTTTTTACTTAAAATAAAAACTTGTTTGCATTTTGGTGGTAATTCATGAATAGCCTCGGTAAGCATTGATAACATTTTTTGAATATGGCTTTCCTTATTCTCTTCAACTACCATCTCCAAAGCTTCAATATATTTCTTCTCGATCGCCAATACAGATTTGTTCTTTCGGTACTGATCTATAAACTTATTATACACCGACCTGTAAAGTAAATTCTGGATAGAAAAATCAGGTTTTAGCCTTTTTCTGTTTTCCCAAACCTGTACAAAAACACTTTGAACAATATCTTCCGCCATTTGATGGTCCCGGACCAAGCTATTGGCATACACACATAAACGATGATGATACTCCTCTACCACATACACATAAGCGGCTTCATCTCCCTTTTGCAAGCCTACTATTAATGTAGAAGGGTCATCAAAATGATGTTTCATAGGTTAGATTGGCGATTAGTTGGTTATATAAAGGGAAATTATGAAAAAATAATGTGAAAAAGCAAGGGTTATTAAAAACAGCTTCGTATTAGCGATAGATTAAAGAAAGAATGAAATCAAATTATATACAAGAACTGATAGTAAAATACCTGACCCGCTCAATATCCGCAAAAGAAATGGAAGAGCTTGAAGTAGCCTTGAAAACGCCTTCCAACGAGGAAATGTTCAGCAAGTTTACAGAAATCAATTATTTCATTGACCATAAAATGAATAGCTACAATACTGAAAAATCAAAATCACTCTTAATCAATAAGATAAGAAAAGATAAGAGACGGTCCTTTCAACCTAAAATAAAAAGTATTCTCAAGTATGCCGCCGTAATTGGCATTTCTATTGGTGTTGGATATTTAGCCAATGAAT
Source organism: Arenibacter lacus (assembly GCF_008711145.1). Lineage (NCBI taxonomy): Bacteria > Pseudomonadati > Bacteroidota > Flavobacteriia > Flavobacteriales > Flavobacteriaceae > Arenibacter > Arenibacter lacus. Next base: position 9,902 of record NZ_VVIN01000007.1, on the reverse strand, counting down.
TGCTTTCTATTAACCCCCCTATCAAAAACAATATATCTACCAACAATTTTGTTACCCTAGAACTGGAAGATGGTAACATCCAGGTTATTTCAGAGGACGGTGCTTCCGAGGTGAGGGATGCCCATGGTAAATTAATAGGCTCCCAAAATGGACATCAATTGGTATATACAAATAATTCGAAGACTATTACTAGTGTTCCTATATATAACACCCTGCATGTTCCCAATGGTAAACATTTTGAGTTACAACTATCAGATGGCACTGTAGCTCATCTCAATGCCGGCTCTTCCATAAAATATCCAGTAGTGTTCGCAGAAAAACAAGAACGTAAGGTTTTCTTAACTGGTGAAGCTTTTTTAGATGTGGCCAAGGATACTGCACGTCCCTTTTTGGTAGCTGCGGACGATTTTAAAATAAAGGTATTTGGAACCAAGTTTAATGTGTCGGCCTACCCTGAAGATAAAACCAAAGAAGTAGTCTTGGTAGAGGGTTCTGTTGGACTGTATTCCGAGAACAATTTTACCGATAAAAAGGAGGGAACCATGCTAACCCCAGGATTTAAAGGAAGTTATGACATTGCTGATGGAAGTATTACAACAGAGCCTGTAATTACGAGTATTTACACCTCTTGGGTACAGGGAGTTTTAGTTTTTAGAAATATGACCTTCGAAAACATCCTTAAAAAATTAGAACGTCATTATGATGTGCAGATTATTAACAATAATATAAAATTATCGGGTGAAAAATTTAATGCCAGTTTTGACGACATGCCTATAGAACAGGTGTTAGCGTACTTTAAAGGGGCCTATGAAATTAACTATTCCATAACGGACGACGACCTAATTATTGTCTACTAAACATCTAAACTTGCAAAAAAATAAGCCACTAAAATTAACTGCCTATGTAAAATAATCGACCATCAAAAATTCAATTTAAATTTCATTTTGGAGAGCGTATTTCAATATATATCAAGTGCTATCTCTGCCCTCAATATTAAATTGATCAGAAAAAAGTTTAACCACAATCAAACACTTTGAAAGTATGAAAAAAAAATATTACGGGCTAATTAATTGGTCTTGCCCACAGCTGAAATTCAATTTTAAAAAGAGACTTAGTTTGCTATTCATGTTATGGGCCTTTTTTGCCATGCAGGCCAATCCATCGTATTCACAGCAGACAGAAATCACCCTGAACCTGACCAATGTTTCTGTAGAAAGAATCATTGATGAAATAGAAAGTAAAACCGATTTTCATTTCGTCTACCAGATTAAGGAGGTAGATTTAAATCGTGTTGTTAGTATCAACGTGCAAAAGGAAAAGGTTACCAATATCTTGCAATCTATCTTTAGTAATACAAGAACAACCCATGAGGTGTTGGACAAGCAAATATTTTTAAAAGAGCGCATTTCTTCTCCTACAGCTTTAACCCACCAAGCCTATGCAGAAGTACAGACCAAAATCTCTGGTCAGGTTACCGATGAAACTGGGACCCCCCTTTCCGGTGCAAACATTCTTGAAAAAGGAACAACAAATGGGGTGATTGCTGATTTTGATGGTAATTTTTCTCTTGAAGTCAGCAGTGAGAATGCTGTTCTGGTCATTTCCTACCTAGGCTTTTTAACCAAGGAACAGCCTATAGCAGGGCTACAGCAATTAAATGTTGTACTCCAAGAAGACTCTGCCAAATTGGATGAAGTAATCGTTACAGGGTATACATCTCAGAGAAAAAGCGACCTTACTGGTGCAGTCTCCATAGTAAATATTGATGAGATGACGGACCAGCCCTTGGCCAGTGTTAATGAGATTGTACAAGGTAGATCCGCAGGTGTTGAGGTACTTAGCTCCAATTCTCCCGGTGGTAATGCCGCAATCCGAATTAGAGGGTTTAGTACCATTAGAAATAACGATCCCTTGTATGTTATAGACGGTGTTCCAACCACATCAGGAATCAACCTTATAAACCCCAATGACATAGAGTCACTGCAGGTTCTTAAAGACGCTTCCTCCGCATCCATTTATGGTTCCAGAGCTGCCAATGGGGTGGTTGTAATTACCACAAAAAAAGGACGCGAGGGTAAAGTGAAAATAGCTTATGATGGTTATGCTGGTGCAATGACAGTTATGCAATTACCAAAATTAGCAAGCGCCTCTCAGTATGGGGAAGGACTTTGGCAAGCTTTTGCCAACGATGGCATTACACCTTCAAATGATATTTACGGCTCCGGGAGCACTCCGGTCATCCCCGCTTTTCTAGATGCCGAAAACACCATTCCATCTGCAAATACAGATTGGTTGGGAGCCTTGTTCAACACCGCTTTGGTTACCTCCCATAACATCTCCTTTTCTAGTGGTACGGATACTTCCAACAGCTTTTTCTCCTTAGGGTATTATAAGCAGGATGGTATTTTAAAACATACAGGATTTGACCGTTATACTTTTAGGGCCAATACCAATTATAAACTTGGAAGCAAGGTTACCGTAGGGGAGAATTTCTCCTTTTCACTATCCAAAAACACCGACATTAATACCAATGCACTTCTTGGGAGTCCTATTTACAGTGCATTCCTTATGCCTTCCATAGCCCCCGTTTACAATACCAATGGAGAGTTTACCGGATATCCTTTAGACGATATAGAGAATCCCCTTGGTAGACTATATAGGAATAGGAACAATGAAGATCAAACATTGCGACTTTTTGGAAATGTATTTGCTGAAATTGAACTAGCTAAAGGTCTTACCTTTAAAACTAACTATGGTCTTACAGCAAGTAATTTTTCTGCCACCAATTTTAGTCCAACCTATAAGGAACCCAATACCCAACGCGTAGCCGCAAGTTTAAGTAAGTCCGAGCAAAAGTTGATGGAGTGGACTTTTACCAACACCTTAAATTACGATGCTTCTTATAATGATTTACACAATATCAACCTATTGGCAGGTTATGAGAGCATTGAATCAAAGCTAGAAACATTGTCCGCTTTCCGTCAAGGATTCCCAGGAAACGATCCCAACTTTCAAGTCCTGAATGCAGGGGATGCCGGTACCCAACAAAACTCCAACGCTAAGATAGAGAGCTCACTAGTCTCCTATTTTGGGAAAGCAAATTATAGTTATGACGATCGGTACTTAGCCTCCTATACCCTTAGAAGGGATGGCACCTCTAAACTGGCCAATAATAAATGGGGAACCTTTTCTGCCGCTTCCTTGGGATGGAAGATATCGAACGAAGCATTCTTCCAGAGTGAGAATATAAACGACTTAAAATTACGTTTGGGATGGGGCCAAAATGGTAATCAGGACATCCCCCCCTATGTAACCTCTAGCGGTTATTTTAGTAATCCTTTTAATTCCAATTATTCCATGGATGGCACTCAAAATAGCGTTTACAACGGATATATTATGTCTAGAAACAGTAACCCAGATTTAAAATGGGAGACTACTGAACAGTATAATATAGGTCTAGACCTTGGCTTACTATCCAACAGACTAACTTTCACCTTGGATTATTTTGATAAGACAACAGAAGACCTGTTGTTAGAACGCCAATTGGCTCCTGTAGCCGGAGGCACCAACAGCTCTGTATGGGATAATGTGGGAACCATGAACAATAAAGGTTTTGAGTTGGGCGCCAATTATCGTAATGACTATGATAGGGAACTACAAGTTTCAGCTGGACTTAACTTATCGATTATTCGCAATGAGCTCACTTCCTTAAAAGAAGGGGTAGATTTTGTTGGCATTGATCCTGTAACCCTGCATACCAATAATTTTGACCAAGAAGTATCTAGAACGGCGGTAGGCCAACCTATTGCTTCCTTTTATGGATGGGTTGCCGATGGGATTTTTCAAGACCAAGCAGAAATTGATGCGCACCCTTTCCAAAATGCTGCCACCGCCCCAGGAGATATTCGTTTTAGGGATATAAACAATGATAACGTGATTGATGATAAGGACCGGCAGTTTATTGGTAATCCACACCCAGACTTCAGTCTTAACCTCAACCTTAATTTTGAGTATAAGAATTTTGATCTAACCACATTCTTCCGCTCATCCTTTGGCAATGACGTGTATGATCTGACCCGATATTACTCCGATTTTTATAATCTATCATCGTACAACAAACATTCTAGGATTGCCGATGCTTGGACACCCACCAATACGGGCTCGTCCATACCCCGACTATCCTTAAACGACCCTAACAATAACATTAGACCCTCTAGTTATTACGTAAAAGATGGAACTTTTGTTAAGTTGCAAACACTGCAAATGGGGTACAACTTTACAAGTAGCACCCTAGAGAGCCTTTCCCTAAGTAGATTAAGGCTATATCTAAACCTACAGAATGTATTTACAATTACTGGCTATGATGGAATAGACCCAGAGATTGGTCTTCAGAACTACCGTTCGGATGACCGTAACTTGGATATTGGGGTAGATCGGGCTATTTACCCTCCATCGCGAACGTATACTTTGGGATTGAATATTGCTTTTTAATCATTAAAAAATAAAGAAATGAAACAGATTATATATTTTACATTAACCATACTACTGGTTTCATGCTCCTCTGATTTTTTGGAAAGAGATCCCTATGGACAATTAACCCAAGAACAGATTACTAAGGAAGAAAATTTAGAATCATTAGTTGTTGGAGCCTACAGCATTTTAAACGGACAGATAGACAATGCTAGTAATGCCTTTAATTCCCCTGCCTCCAATTGGAGTTTTGGGGATGTAGTGTCCGATGATGCCTATAAAGGCGGAGGAGGTACTGGTGATCAGAACAATATTCACCAAATGGAAATTTTTAGCACCAATCCTTCTTTAATAGACATCGAAAGAAAATGGAAGGCACTTTATGAAGGAGTAAGACGCTCTAATTTAGTTATTGGCGTATTGAATGAGTCCGAGGATATTTCTGCAGATTTGAAAGAACAACGGTTGGCAGAAATGAAATTCTTAAGAGGGCATTTTTATTTTGAGCTTAAGAAAATCTATAACAGAATACCATTCTTAGATGAGAATGCCACTTCCTTAACAGATTTTCAAGTTTCCAATTCAGAGCTTTCCAATGAACAGCTCTGGGGAAAAATCGAAGCCGATTTTAATGCTGCCTATGCTACCCTCCCGGCTATCCAATCACAAAAAGGACGACCTACTAAATATGCCGCCATTGCCTATTTAGCAAAGGTATATCTCTTTCAAGAAAAATGGGACCAGGTACTTTCCGCAACGGAAGATGTAATTTTAAATGGAGGATATAGCCTAATGGATAACTTTGAGGATGTTTTTCTTCCAGAAAACGACAATGGTCCCGAAGTGATTTTTAGTATACAGAATTCCATAAATGATGGTGCTCCCAACAATTACAATGGCTCTATTGGCGACCGTTTGTTAGCACCAGGAGGCCCGAGATACCCTGCATACGGATTTCTTCGCCCCACTCAAAACTTGGTAAACGCCTTTAAGACCAATGTTATGGGTTTACCTACCATGGACAATTCTGAATTAACTATGGACGATAATGTGGATCCAAGAATAGATTATACCCTTGGAAGACCGGGAATACCCTATAAGGATCTTGGTATTTTATACCAAGCAGATTGGGCTAGAGACCTTGCCACCTATGGCCCATATGGTCCTAAGAAAAGATTGGTTTCGGCCAATTCATCCAATCACCTTACAGTGTGGCCCTATGTAAATGCCTTAAATTACTACATTATCCGCTATGCCGATGTGTTGTTGTGGAGGGCAGAAGCGCTTATTCACAAAGATGATCTGGAAGGTGCCCGCACGCTAATCAATACCATTAGAAAAAGAGCAAGGGACGGCAACAAGGTGATGACTTTGGATGGAAGTTCTCCCGCTGCCAATTATGTTATTGAAGAATATCCTCCATTTACGGATGCAGAACAAGCGATGACAGCCCTAAGAATGGAAAGAAGGTTAGAGTTTGCCCATGAAGGCCATCGCTTTTTTGATCTAGTCCGGTGGGGAATAGCAGAACAGGTAATGAATAACTATGTTGCGGAGGAAAAAGATATTCGCCCCTATCTCAATGGTGTGAACTTTATTGGAGGGAAACATGAATACTTTCCAATACCACAATCCCAAGTTGACCTTGGTGGAACCAATGAAAATGGAGACCCACTTATTACTCAAAACCCAGGGTATTAAGAAGTAGCCAAGAAATTGTTAGTTCGTATTGGTTATAAAAGGGGGCGAGATTTAATCTCGCCCCTTTCTAATTTTATATGAATGTTTAGGTTCATGAAGCTTAGCTTATAATTAAGGAATACTGTTATCCCTTAGGCTATAACCACCCCCTTAGAATTCCCAGATTTTTCTAATTCAAATTCCTACTATTCCAATCCAATTCAGTTATAAAGTTTCCGACAGGCTTGGACAATATGATTAGACATGAAATCAATGAAAAATAATGGCCATAGGTTGGTAGCTTGTTAATGGCTAGAGGTAAGGTTTCATTTCGTCCTCATCACCGCCTAAGGTAAATAAGGCAGTAAAATTATAAATTGTGACCCGCCCTCCGCATTGTCTTTTAATTCAATACGACCCTCATGAAGATCCACGATCTTTTTGCAATAAGCCAGCCCCAATCCCTTACCGCTTTCTCTATGAAATTTATTTAAAAGTCCAAAAAAATTACCTTGATCAATATCTGGAAATCCCTTGGAATTATCCCTGACCCGGATTTGGATGAAGTCTGTATACCGGTAGGCGTCTTGTACAGTCTTATAATAGTTATCCTTGATAAGCTCGGATGCAATTGAAATATGTAAGGGCTTATCCTCGCTTCTAAACTGGTAGGCATTGAATAATAATTCTTTCAACACCCAAGTTAGTTTAGGTATATCTGCGCGAATTTCCTTCACTTTTAAGCCGCTTACATCTGGTTGAATTTTAGGAATATTCAGCGTAGTGATGGCCGACTTAATCATTTCCTCCAAGTTTCCTGTAGTGAAGTCGTTCATCCTTCTTTCCAAGGAATGATAACGCTGCAACCTCGTTAGTAAGTCCCGAGAATACTCCGACAGCCCTTGAAGCTTCTTTAGATAAAATCCAAATTCTTCTCCAACTTGATCTTTCTCAATCTTATCTTCTAGAAGGCCTGCAAATAATTGCATTTTACGTAGCGGTTCTTGCATATCATGGGAAAGCACTTTATTGAACTCCACATGCTCTTGGTTAATGCGTTTTAATTCACGTAATTGTTGTTCTAATAAATCCTGATGCCTTTCTAATTTGGCCTTCATTTTTAACAACAAATCGTTCTCTTTGAGCGCCTTTTCTGCCGCTTGCTTGGCCTCTAAAATACCTTTCTCGTATTTATTTCGCTTAGCCATGTGAAGGCCTACCGCTTGCACCGTCGGAACTTGCGCATTGTTAGATAAGACCATATTCATAAGAACTGGATATTCTATTCCCGATTTGGAGTTTAGGGATAAGAACATTTCATCTACCTTACCCTGCATCATAAGCATAGGTGAAAAATGAGTCTTATAAAATATACGGCTACCACCTGTTAGCAGGTTCTCAAATCGTAGGCTACCAATGACCTCCTCCTCGCTATATTCCAAATGGTCTAGCATCATCTGGTTAATTTGTGTTAAATAACCATCTACTGAAAAGGAAAAAAAATAACAAGGGGGATTAATATTCACGGATTCATTTAATTCATTAGTTCAACTAGGCAACGATATTTTCACTCTGCAAGTATTGTTGGATGTACTTAATAGTTTCTTTTGGGTGACTCATATGTGGACAATGTCCGGTTGCCTTCATAGGCTTTAGTACACTGTTCTTTAAATTAGCATGTACATAGGCTCCCACCTTTTCATTGGCAATGTCATCTTCTGCACATTGCAGAATAAGGCTCGGAACCTTTACCTTAGGAAGGTCCTCCCTATTGTCCGAAAAAAAAGTAACTCTGGCAAAATTGCCCGTAATCTCTTTATCCATGGAGCAGAAACTTTCTTCAAGTTCCTGGACAAGTTCTGGCCTCTCTGTATTCTTCATCACCACGGGTGCCAGAAAACTAGCCCAACCAACATAATTATTTTCCATAACTTCCATAAGGCCTTGTAAATCCTTTTCTTCAAAACCTCCTATGTAGTCGGACTTATTAATGTAACATGGAGAAGGACACACTAGAATCAATGACCGGAATAAATGGGGCTGTTGAATGGAGGCGAGCATGCCAATCATAGAACTTACTGAATGACCTACCAAGATGACGTTTTTAAGGTTTAGTGTAGTGCATATATCAAGAATATCTTGGGCGTATCCGTGCAGCGAACCGTAGCGATCTTCATTATATTGCTCAATATCCGATTTTCCGCAACCAACATAATCAAACAACACCAATTTATACTCGTCTTCAAAAGCGGGTGTAATATATCGCCACATTTGCTGATCGCATCCAAAGCCGTGTGCAAACATAATTACTTGGTCTCCCTTGCCAATTACCTTTACATTATTTCTTTTTAATGTATCCATGCACTATCATTTTTCCTAAAGATAGAAAAATGTATAAACAATATATGCCATCCCCAATAATTAGCCATATTTCTATTTATATGAGTTTTCCTTTCCTTTAGTAGGGCTGCTTTATTCCCTAAGGTTCAAATCAAATAAGTGAAGAATCCCAGTATTCATTTTTAGCTTCTATACACTCCCATGACAGCAGGACAAGTTTCTCAGCCTAAAACCAAATAAATTGGGAAGGTAAATCTACCACAACAAAGGAAATGACCAATACTCCAATAGCCGCCCTTTTATTTAATGCCATGTTCAAGTGATAAGTGCAACTGGCCAGGTTGATTTTAATTTTTCTATTGGACTAATGTAGCCAAACTTTCTTATTCTTCGATTATTGATCAATTTTTCTATTTCCCTGATCCGGCTTTCGCTAATGAGGTTCAGGTCTGTTTTCTTTGGTAAAAACCTTCTAATGAGCCCTATCCTGTTCTCTACAGTCCCTTTGTCCTGTGAGGTATAAGGTCTCGTAAAATAGGTTTTAACATTGTGCTTTGCAGCAATTTCCTTATGTCCTGTAAATTCTTTTCCATTGTCAAAGGTTAGTGTCTTGATCCAACTGTTTCCTATTCTTGATATCCTGTTACTTATTTTGTCCTGAACAATTTTAGAATCCTTGCCGTCCAAGAGATCTAAGGTGGTGATGAGGGTCTTTCTCTCTGTCATTACCAATAGAGCGGATTTGTGGTCCTTTCCCATCATTAGATCCACCTCGACATCGCCTAAGCGCTCCCGGCGGTTCACTACATCGGGACGGTCCTCTATAGACACCCTGTCCTTTATGGTCCCCCTGGTATTCTTATAGTTGCCACGTTTAAACCTTCTCCTGCCATGCCTTAAATAACGGTAGAGGTCTTTATAGGGTAAATTTTCCTTACGGTTGCTTTTCTTGGCTTCCCATATCCATTGATAAAGACACTCCAGGGAGACACCTTCTATCCCCAGTACCTTCCATTCGACCGCTATAAGTTCTGGGCTCCAACGTTCCTTCCTAAGCCATCCCGCTGCTTGATCCTTGAGCTCTTTGGTTAGCTTGGTGAACTTGTGCTTGTCCTTATGACGGGCTTCAGTTTTTCGCTGGGCTAAATGCGGTATATATTTACCGGCATGCAGGCCACGTTTTCCCGTGTTCCTTTCTAGTTCACGACCTATTGTAGATTTATGGACGCCGATTATGACGGCTATCTCAGTTTTCGATTTTCCTGCCTTCAGAAGAGCACCAATTTGGTATCTTTGCTCTGGACCAAGCTGTTTATATATTTTTTTCACAAATCAAATTTAGCACTTGGCCAATCATTGGGGGCTAGCCCCCAATGATTTTAATTTGAGTTGCACTTATTAGTTGAACTTAC